>JACMLI010000370.1 GCA_014379705.1 Gemmatimonadaceae bacterium | reverse complement strand
CGGCGATTCGCGGGGACAAGAACTCGCGCATCGATGGCGCGCAGGCGTCCCCGCGGGCAGCATTCGTGTTCAAGGCGACGCCAAACCAGAACGTGCGCGTCACGTACAACCGCGCATTCAACTCCCCGGCCTCGTTCGCCTTCTTCCTCGACCAGTATTCGGGCCAGACTCCTGCCCCGGGCCTGCCGGTCCAGATCATGGGCAACGCCCCGAAGGTCGGCTGGCAGCTCGACCGGTCTTGCAGTGGCACCCTCTGCATGCGTTCACCGTACGCCCCAGGCTTGCTGCCCGCCGCGTCGGCGGCGTCCGCTTTCCCGGGTTTGGTGACCCGGAGCGCAGCCTTTGGCGGCGCCAGCGCGATCGAGGCGATCGTGGCGGGGCTCCCGCTGTCGAACTTCGGAAATAGCGCGGCGCAGAAAGCGGCGTTCCAGGGTGCGTTGGCCCAGCTCATCCCCTTCATGGCGACGTTCCGTCCCACGGCCGCGGAAGTCCCGTCGGTCTTGTTGGACTTCAACACGAGACAGCCAACCACCAAGGCGCCGACCGACTACGCCCCACTGGGCGCCAACTTCTCGACCACGTGGGAATTGGGATACAAGGGCCTGTTCAGGGAGAAGGTGCGGCTCGCCGCCGATCTCTGGTTCCAGAAGCGCCCCGCGGACCCTACGACGCAAATCCTCAACAACGGCGTGCTCATGGCCGGGCCGCAGCTCGGCGCGTTCCTCGGCGCGCGCCTGGTCCCCGCGCTGATGCAGGCGGGACAGACGCAGGCACAGGCCTTGGCGTTCGTCAACGGACTGGCCACGATCATGGGTGGGCTGCCGGTTGGAGCGACGGCCTTCAACAGCCCGCTCTATGACAAGTCGTACCTCGTGTTCTCGTACCAGAACGCGGCCGGCTACGTGAACGTGAGCGGGCTCGACCTCGCCGCTGACTTCCTGCTCACCGATCAATGGTCGGTCGAGGGCACGTATTCCTACCTCAGCGACAACGTCTTCAACGACGCGCCGGGCGCCACCGCGGCCAACCCGCTGGCAGCGAACGTCCCGAACCACCGCGGATCCGCCACGCTCCGGTACGCCAAGCCGATGGGCACGTTCAGCACCGAAATTCGCGGTCGCTACGCGAACGCGTTCCCGGTGAACTCGGGGGTGTTCAACTCGTACAACGTGGGCACGCCGGTGCGCTATCCGGCGGTCCCGGTGAACGCGTTCATCGACTTCGGCATGTCGTGGAAGCTTCCGGTGGCGCAGAACGTCCGCTGGTCGATCAACGTCCAGAACCTGCTCGACAACGAAAGGGCCACCTTCGTGGGCACCCCGGCGATCGGCCGACTCGCGTTGACACGGCTGAATTACACGTTCTAGTTCGCCCGGGTACGAGGTAGTAGTTCGGGGGTCGGCCCTGTCCGGGGCCGGCCCCCGTCCGCTTGATTGAGCCTGGTGAATCCGTGACCGGCCCCCGCGTCCCCATGCTCCCGCGACTCTACTCCGCCCTGCCCGAACGCGCCGTGTTCGGCCACCGGGGCACGCCCGTGAAGGCGCCGGAGAACACATTGCCGTCGTTCCAGGGCGCCGTGGACCTCGGTGTCCATGGCCTGGAGTTCGACGTGCGCCTGACGAGGGACGGCGAGGTGGTCGTGATTCATGATGCCGACCTCCTGCGCACCACGGGGCGCGCGGGAGCCGTCGCCGAGATGTCGTGGGACAGGATGCGTGAGCACGACGCCGGCGCGACGTTCACGCCGGACCGGGGTGCCACCTATCCGTTTCGCGAACGGGGCGTGCGCGTACCGCGCCTCATCGACGTGCTCGCGGCGTTTCCGACCACCGCGATGATCATCGAGGTGAAGGTGATCGAGGCCGCATCGGCCGTGCGGCGCATCCTGCTCGAGGTGGACGCCCTTGATCGCTGCATGGTTGGGGCGTTCCGCCACAAGACGCTGCTCGCGTTCAATGGTAGCGGGATCGCGCGCTCGGCATCGACGCGCGAAGTGGCTCAGCTCTACCTGCCCGCGCTGCTCGGGCGTCGCTATGCGCGGCTCCCGTTCCAGGCGCTGAGCCTGCCGCCCGTGCATCGGGGGATTCCCGTGCCCCTGGGCGCACTGTCACGCGCAGTCGCGCCCGCGGGGGCTCCCGTCCTGGCATGGACGATCAACGACGTCGAGGGCGCGCGCACGTGCTGGCAGCGAGGCGTGCGCGCGGTGCTCAGCGACGACCCCGCGACGATCCTCCCTGCTCGTTAGGCGCAGTTCCGCCGCTGGTCATCCGTCCATCCCGTCCACCCGTCCATCCCGTCCCTCTCAGGGGTTGGCCGCTGCGTTGATCGCGATGGGCTGCAGGTTGCCTGACGAGACGGCCAGCAGCTGGCCCCCGGGGCTCGTGCCCAGCGTCCATCGCGCGGTCACCTCACCCTGCGCATTCGTAAGGCCCGACTGCGGCGAGATCAGTCCCCCGCCCGTGATCACCTGGAACGCCACGGCGATGTTCTTCATTGGCGCGTTGTTCGGCCCGACCACGCGGATCACGATCGCGTTCGGCAGCGGCGCGCTGGGCTTGGCCGCCTGGTTGTTCCCCTGCGCAATCAGCAGGTCGGTGGGCAGGAGTGCGATCGCAGCGATGTTGAGCGGGTCGAGCGCGGGGGCCTTGGCCGTCAACGTCTGGTTCACTTCGGCGGCGCCGAGCACCCACTTCGTGCGCGCCTCGCCACTCTCGTCGCTCACGACGCTGCCGGGAGTGACCGAACCACCACCATTCATCACACTGAAGCCCACGGCGACGCCCTCCACCGGCTTGCCCTCGGCGTCGAGCAGTCGCACCACCACGGGGTTCGGAAGCTCCAGCCCCCCCTGCACCGACTGCAGGTTCCCCTGCACCAGCACGAGGGACGCAGGCACCGGCGATGCTTCCACCGCCTTCCCGCACCCCGAGAGGGCGGCGGTTCCGCCGAGGGCGAGACCGCAGATCACGTGGCGAACGTGCATGAACGTCGATTGGGTCGGCATGGCAGGATCGCGAGGCGGGGATCATGGTCGATGGCCGGTCTCCTCCAGCCACCATCTGGAAGGAGTATCGGCCGCATCCCGCCGCGTTTAAGCGCCCACGCGGAAAGGCGGTCACCCCGGACGTAGCGAAGCGGAGATCCGGGGCCCAGTGTCGTCTGCTCTCGCTGTCGAGCGACTAGGTGGTCGCTGCCCAGGGCGGGAGGGCGCGGTCCATCAGCGGGAGCATTTCCTCGGCGACCTCGCGCGCCCGGCGCTCGGCGGCCTCACGGCGAAGGCGCCAGTCGGTCGCGTCGAAGGTGCGGGATGGGGCAATCGGCACCATGACCCGGACCAGGGCCTCCTCCGTGCGCCCGCGCTGGGCGGCGTCGCGAAGGAGCTCCCACTTTACGCGATACTCGGAATGCGCCACGCGTCCACGCCCCTGGTACCAATACAGCACCACCGCCTGCGACGGGCCATTCGCGATCACGTACTGGTTCACGCTGACCGGCCGCCCCGCGAGTGAGAGGGTCGCGGTCCCATTCTCCACGACCTGCCACCCCGCTCCCGGCAGGCAATTCCGCGGCGAATGGATCGTCTTGCCCGTCGCCTGCGACTCGTAGTAGCCGACGTACACCGAGAAGGCGTCGAGCGAGTCGCGCCGGAAAATTCGGAACATGTAGTCTGAGACCCCCGCGACCTCCCGTTCGACGTCGGTCAGCGGGCGCTCCTCGCCGGGAACGCCGACAATCGACGAGGGAAGCTCGCGCAAGGGGCGCGCGAGGGGCGCGGCTTCCTGCTTTCCCGCGCTCCACGTGAGCGAAGCCCCAACTGCGAAAAGCAGCGCGGGCACGAAGGCGCGCCAGTTATGCATTGGGCGCCTCCTTCGGGAGCCAGCGCTTCTCGAGCGCGAGGATGATCCGCGTGATCCCGGCGAGGATCGCGAACGCGACGACGAAGAGGAGCCATCCCTCCGTCATGTGCGAGAAACCCTCGGCCAGGGCAGGATTCACGAACGCCACGAGGAAGCCCGTCCCGAACACGCGCACGCCGTTCACCAGTACGGCCACAGGGATCGACAGCGCCACGATCGCCACGCGCGACACCGGGGAGCGCAGGACCAGACCACCGAGGAGGACGCCCAGGCTCAGGAGCGCGGTGAGTGACCGCAGGCCGGAACACGCCTCGGTGACAAAGAGATCGTGGCCCGGTAGACGGATCACGTTTCCGTCGAGGTGCACCGGGATGCCGCGCGTCGACAGCAGCGCCGCACCGAGCTTGGACGCCTGGAACTGCAGCGGGAGCGCGAGTGACCCGAGGACGATCTCAGGAAGCGGCATCGAGAGGGCGAGGAGGAGCACCGGAAGCCACCAGTGCCAGAGCTGGCGGAAGCCCCAGCCCCAGACCACCACACCGCCCAGCGCGAGGAACATCGCGGAACGGGCCACGAAGGCCTCGGCGGCGAGCGCCGAGACGTAGCGCAGGGCGATGGCTATGACGATCACGACAAGCCCCCAGACGGGCTGCGGGGCGTGTCGTGGCGCCAACCCCGATCGCCACGCCAACCAGAACGCGAGCGGGGCCAGGAGGAGCCCATGGCCAGCGTCGGGGTCGTTCCACCAGGTCGTCGCGGTGTTCGCCAGCGGCGCAGAGAACAGCAGCACGAAGGTCGCAGCGATCGCCACGAGGGCGAGCGTCGGGACCCCAAGGTCACGGCGTGAAAAGGCGGTACTGGTCACTCGTCGAATATTGCCGGGAATCACACTTTCGCGCACACCGGGGCGGCGTGGCTCGCACAAGAGACGAGCAACCCCTGCCGATACTTACGGCCTGACCCTTCCTCGACCGTTGCTGCCGACACCTCGCTCCCTACCTTCGCTCCCCCCACCGGCCCCGTCGACGCCTGTCGCGATGGTCTCGGCAGCGGCCAAGTCGTTCTCCCAGTTGGGTTTGGCGATTCTGGCCTACATGCTTGGAGTGACGCTGATCATCACCCTGCTCCCATTCCAGTTCCGCCGGCCGGAACAGTGGCGGGTCATGATGACCGGGGACGCGGTCGACATTGTCGCGAATGTGCTGATGTTCGTCCCCCTCGGCTTCCTGTACCGACTGGGCACGCGCCACCACACCCGGCACACGACCATGCGGGTCCTGTGGATGGGCGCGATCATGAGTTCGGCCATCGAGACTGCCCAGTTATTCGAGATCGAGCGCTACACGTCGCCCCTGGACATTGCGACGAATGCCCTCGGTGCGTGGCTCGGCGCCCTTGTCGCAGATCTCGCTGCCACTCGCCTGCGCGAGGGAGACGCCGTGGTGGGCCGCTTCTCCCTCGAGCTGCCGCTGATGGGACTCGTCTACCTCATCATCCCTCTTCTGTGGCTCAACGCCCTCGCGGCTGGGAGCGACCCGTTCCACGCCAGCCTCTCGGTCCTTGTCGCGGTGTTCGGTGCCTCGATCCTCGGCGGGTTGCAGCGCAGCCACTTTGGTCCCGACCGCAGCGTGTCTGCTCCGACGACAGCGGCGGCAACGATGGTCTGGTATGTCGCGGGGACCTTCCCACTGCTGGCGCGCGTTCCGGGCATCGTGGCCATCGGTGCCGTCGTCGCCGGTGTGGTCGCCTGGCGTCGAGGCGCCGTGGGACATCCGGGGCAGGGCCTCGAGCGCCGGTACGAAGTCCCGGTGATGCGTTCAGCCTTGCCCGCGTACGTCGCCTACCTCGCGATCCTCGGAGCGAGTCCACTGCTTGGTGGAGTCGGGAGTTGGAGCGCTGGCCTGGGCTTTCCGGGTGTGGCCACGGAATGGACGAAGGCAGAAATCCTTCGGCTGCTGGAACTGGTCGCGGCCTTTACGCTGCTCGGCTACATGATGGCCGAGTTTCGCGGACGCGTCATCGCGCGCTACAGGGAGGCCTTCCCGCGCCTGCTGGTGTGGACGGGTATGGCGTGCCTGTCGCTCGAGTGTGTTCGCGGGTTTAACGCGGGGCTCGGGGCCAGCGGGGGCCGCGCGCTCCTGCTCCTGGCAGCGAGCCTCTACGGCGGTTGGCTCTACTACCTGCAGCGATCGCACATCACGCAGTTGCTCGGCGTGGACCGCGATCGTTGAATGGGTTCGCGGTCAGCGTTTGCTGACCTGGCGCTCGATGAGCGAACCGCGCGTCGGCGCCGCGCAGGCTGGACGCTCGTCCAGGACCTCGGGGTAGACCCGCTCGATCTCCACGACCGAGATGTACTCGTGAGTGCCAACCGAAATCGTGTCGTCGAGGATGCGGCCGCTGATCGTGAAGTACACTGGCGAGAGGGGACGCGGCGCCTTGAAGCGATAGCGCTGGACGAGCAGTCCGACGGCGCCGGCTGACATGCGCGTATAGTGCACCCCCGAGTCACCGCACTTCACGAACGACGACTCGTCGGTCCCACGAACGACGTACCCGGACATCCGCGTGAACGGCACGTCCGCCTTCGCCAGGCGCTCTGCCCGCTCCCCGGTGGTGACCTTGCTGCCGACGGCGGCGGCCGCCTTCGCGAGGCTCTGTTCGCGGCGCGACCCTCGGGCGGCTTGATTTTGCGCCGCCTTTTCGGCCCGCGGGCCGGCTGCGCGCTTTTGCGCTTCCGACTTGGCGCGATACTCGTTGTCGCTCATGCACGCGCCGGCCAGCGCAGTGCATGCGAAGAGGAAGGCGATACGAAGACGCGGGGAAGTCATGACAGGTTGCTGGAGATGATGCAAGCTCATTGGCGCGGGGAGGGGGGGCAAGTGTGGACCGTGCTGGCTGGCCCCGGTGACGACGAATACATTGGCCGCCGCGGAACGTGCCCGAGGGCCATTTCCGACATTTTGTCCACTCCCACCGCGGTTCGAACGTGCCGTTTGTCGATCCATCCCGAAAGGTTCGTGTGGGCGTGCTGGGGGCGGGGGCATGGGCCCGGCTGGCACACGTTCCCGGCTTTCTCCGCGACCCCCGCTGCGAAGTCGTTGCAATCTGCGATCCACAGCGGCCGATGGCGGAAGCGCTCGCCACCGAGTTCGGGATCCCGACGGTCGAGAGCGACCATCGAATGCTGTTGCAGCGGGATGATATCGACCTCGTCGACGTGTGCACGCCGTCCGCGACCCATTTCGACCTGGCCTGGGCAGCGCTGGAAGCCGGGAAGCACGTGCTGTGCGAGAAGCCCGTGGCCTTCGACTTCCGCGAGACCGTACGTGCGTCCGAATTCGCCCGGTCGAAGGGCTTGAAGACCAAGCTCGGCTTCACGTTCCGGTACGCGCCGGCGATGCGCTACATGAAGGCGCTGATCGACCAGGGGTTCATCGGCACGCCCTTCATCTTCAACGGCTACGAGCAGAACTCGCAGTGGCTGGACCCGATGAACCCATTGCGCCAGGTGGATCCTCACGCGGACCAATCGGAAATCCAGGTCTCGTCGCTGGAAGGGTACGGCGCGCCGATCATCGACATCGGCGCGTGGGCGGTCGGTGCCCCGTACCAGGAGGTCGTCGGCACGATGCGGAACTTCATCCCGGAGCGCATGGTGCGCGCGACCGGCCGGATGATGCGCATGAACATCGATGACGGCGACATCTTCATCGGCGAGTTTGCCAACGGCGCGTTAGGCAGCATCCAGACCTCGTTCGTCACGGTGGGGAACTACCCGGGGATCGAGGCGCGCGTGTACGGGAGCGAGGGCGCGTTGATCTGTCGCCTGGTCGAGGAGTTCGGGGTCTGCGAATCCCTCAAGGCGGCGAAACCGGACGACGTGGAATTCCGCGAGATCGAGGTGCCGCCGCAGTTCTATCCCCCCGGCGGCCACAAGGGCGAAGCGTGGCGCACGCTGTTCTACGCCAACCTCATCTCCTCCTTCATCGGCGAAGTGCAGTCTCCGACGCCGGAAAACGAGGGCGACTTCATGGACGGGGCACGGGTGCAGGAAGTGATCAACGGGGTGGAGAAGTCGTTTCGCGAACGGCGTTGGGTGCGGCTGCCCCTCGACGGATGAGCGACGCCGGCCCTGCCCCCCTCGATCGATTCTTCGAGACGCTCTACACGCACCGCCCGGTCGATGCGACGTTCATCGGGCGCCATGCACACGATCACCGGCTGCCCGACTGGTCACCTGGCGGTCACGAGGCCACGGCCGCGGCGTGGGCCGAGGCGCGCAACGACCTCCGCGCGAGCCAGGGCCAGGCGTCCGACGCGCAGGTGATCGCCTCCGGTGACATCGGGGACATAGACACCGCTCTCGCGATCTCGCATTGCGACCTCGCGATCGCCGAACTCGACGGCACGCACTTCACGCGCGGCAATCCGTCGTTGGCCACCGGCGAGGTCGCGTTCGCGATCATCGGGCTCATCACGCGCGACTTCTGCCCCGCGGCGCAGCGCGGCTCGTGGTTGTTGCAGCG
>JACMLI010000369.1 GCA_014379705.1 Gemmatimonadaceae bacterium | reverse complement strand
TCGAGCCCGACCAAGGCCTGCTGGATGTGCAGTGCATCCTGCGCCGTCACCTGCCCGTCGCGATCCACGTCGCCGCGGAGCACCGCCGGCGTCGCGCCTGGCCGGAACGCGAACACGCCGCGCCCGAAGGTGCCCGCGTAGACCGTGCCCGTGAGCGGTGCGTACACCAGGTCATGGACGATCGTGAGTGGAAAGCCGATCGGGCCCTGCGTCCACGTCTGACCGCCATTCACCGTTTGCAGCACCCCGACATCGGTGCCGACCATGAAGATGTTCGAGTTGGGGATCTGGACCCCCACATGCACGGGAATGTTGGGCAGGTTCGCGCCGATTCCGGCAAAGAAGGTCTGCCCCCCATCGAGCGTCTCGGTAGCGCGCGGGGCGTTCAGCGTCGAGGCGGTCGCAATCACGTGATTGACGTCGGCGGGATCGATCACGATGCGCGTGAAGTTCCGCGTCGTCCCGAACACCAGGCGCAGCCACGAGGCCCCGCCATCGCGCGACACCGCGAGCACCCCGTCGCTGGTCCCGATCCAGATCACTCGTGAATCGTTCTGCGCCACGGCGAGGGCGGAAATGAACCCGGAGCCGCGCGTCATGTCGTTGGTGATCGGCAGCCAGTTCAGGCCCTCGTCGGTCGTGCGGTACACGCGGTGCGTGCCGAAGTACAGCGTCGATGACGAGACCGGATCCATGGCCAGCGGACGTGGGATCCCGGCGCGGTCATTGAAGTTGATGCCATTGGCCCGCGACTCCTCCTCCGCGTCGCGCGACTGGCGCATCACGTAGTTGAGAAACGAGTGCGTCACCCAGACCGTGGACGGGTCGTTCCGGTTGACCACGGTGAATCCCCCGTCGCCGAGCAGCGACAGGTTGCTCCAGACCGTCGACCCGCTGTACTTGATCGCGTTGTTGTCCTGCAAGCCAGCGAAGAGCCAGAGACCCGATGGGTGCACCGACAGGCCCTGGTACACCTGCGTGATCGCCAGGCCCTGGTTGCGCGAGCGCCAGGTGCGCCCCCCGTCATGAGAGAGATAAATGCCTCCGTCGGTGCCGGCGGCCATCTGGTCCGGATCGCTCGGGCTGAAGGCGATCGAGTGCCAGTCGACGTGGATGTGCTCCGCCGTGTGCCGGAACGTCACCCCGCCATCGTCGGAGCGATGGGCGCCCACGCCGGCGACCCAGATCCGGTTGGCGTCCCGGGGGTCGACCGCGAGCGCGAGGTCATAGTCGGCCTGCTGCCCGAACGTCGCGGGATAGGCATCGCCATCGGTCACGAGGCCCTGTGCGGCGAGCTGGGTCCAGCGCTGCTGCACGTCATCCCAGCGATACAGGCCGGCGAATTCGCGGGTCTGCAGGTCTCCCGCGAGGGCAAACACCATGTTCGGCGCGGCAGCCGACGTGGCGAGTTCCATCCGCGCGAAGGTCGCTGGGTTCGCGATCGGGCTCGGCAAGGCAGCCCATGTCACGCCTCCATCCTGCGAGCGCCACAATCTCGTGCGCGGGTTCGCGTTCGACTGGACGACGGCGGCGAAGAACACACCGGGGCGGGTCGCGTCGCGCACGACGGCGGTCGCGAACCCGGCAATGCGCTGCGACCAGGAGGCGCCGCTGTTGACCGATGCATACAGCCCGCGGTTCGTCGCGGCGAGGATCGTCGTGCTGATGTTCGATCCCGCCGTGCTCGGGACGATGGCGAGATGGTAGGTGAAGGCGTCGAGGAGGGTCGTCGAGGCCGGCGGCTGCCACGTGTTTCCGCCGTCCGTCGAGCGAATCACGCCACACCCGGCCTGCACAAAGCTCCGCGCGTCACCCGTCCCCGCGTAGATGATGTTGGGGTTGACCGGGTCGATGACGACCGACCCGATCGACGAGGAGCATTGCAGGTCCGTGAGCGGTGACCACGTCGTGCCGCCATTCGGCGTACGCCACACGCCTCCCTGCGAGCCGAGCACGATGGTGCGGCTGTCGGTGGGGTGGAAGGCAATGGTGTTCACCCGCCCGGCCTTCAATTCCCCGGCATACACGCCGCCGAACGACGACTGGTTGATGAACAGCCCCGCGGGTCCCACCGATCGCCACGTGGCGTCGGCCATGAAGCCCGTCGCCGCATACGGCATGCTTCGGACAGTTTGCCACGCCTGGTAGAGCGCCCCCGGGGGGATGACCCCCGAGGCATCGGCACGCTGCGCGATGTAGGCCTGCTGCAGGGCAGCGCGCCCCTTGCCGTCTTCCCGGTCCTGGGCTCCGGCGACGGTGGCGAGCAAGGGCAGCAGGGCGCCGATGCGGATTGCCGCACGGCCGCACGCAGCGAACTTCAATAGCCGTCGCTCCGGCGCAAGCCGGAGCCCAGTGTCGTTTGAAGCCCTCATGGGATCACCTTCAGCATGACCGTGTTGCTCCGGTGGCCGCCGTTGTCGACCGACACGGGATAGGAGCCTGGGAAGAGTGGACGCGGGGGTGCTTCGGCATTCGCGGTGTAGCGGGCCGGCACGACCACGCGGATCTCGGTGCCGGCGCCGTTCGACGGGACCTGCGGAATCGCGATCGGCCCCACGTGCACGGTGTTGGTTGGCGTCGTCGCAAAGCCGCTCCCGCGCAACGCGACTTCGCTGATCGTGCCGGCAGAGAGGCGCACCGAATCGGGCATGAGGGTCGACAGTACGGGCGCGGCCGCCGGGGGAGTGCCAGCTGCCGGGGGCGTGGTCGACGGCTGCTCGACGGGCACGACGTCGACCTTGTCCTCTCGCGGCGTCGGACGGCACGCCACGGCGAGGAGCAGGAGCACCACCGTGAACCTCATCGCGCCATTCCCGGTTCGATCTCCGTCGCCCGGATCACGACGCGCGCGAGGTCCTCATTGTCGGTGGCGTGCAACTCGTCCACCGAAAGGCGCAGCGTGCCGAGCGGTCCCGCAGACTTCGCGATGAACCGGAACGCGACAAGTGTCCCGTCGGTGAAGCCGTCCGTGGCGATGCCCGCGGCGCGGACGTCACCGGGGATCGCGCCATTGACCACGCGGGCCCCCGCGCCGTCGCCCGGGACTTCGGCGTCGAACGCGAGACGCGCGTCATCGTAGGTCACGCGCACCGTGAAGCTCGCGGCCGGTCGAACCTCCACGCCGGCGTGAAAGCGAACCGCGACAACCACGGTGTCACCCGCTTCCGGGGAAAGGGTCGAGACCATGAGGCCGGCCTCCACAGCCTTTGCCGTAGCCAGGGTCGCGCGCGGGGGACCAGGCATCGATTCCTTGCACGCGGCGACGCTTGCCAGGAACATCAGCGCGCAGGAGGCACGGTGGCGCCAGGGGCGCCGGAAGTCGCGGATCATCGAAACACCAGCGGGTAGAACGTGGAGGTCGTGCTCGTGAGGAGGTCCACGCCGTTGGTCGTGGTGACTTCGAGCGCGGTCAGCGTAAGGATCAGGCGCGAATTGGCCGGTCCGGAGCTCAACACGATCCGTCCAAGGGAGACGGGGGTGGTGATCGGTGTCGTCGTCACGAGGCTGAACCGGAAGACGCCGGGATTCGTCTCGTTCGCCGACACCTGGACGCCAGGGATGCTGAGGGTGCCGATGCTGTATTGCGGCGAGAAGGACTGCGTGTTGAGGCTCACGATTGCGGTCAGCACGCCGACCGAGCTCCCGCGTGGATCGAGCACGAGGTCGATCGGCGTGGTCGCGCCCGGGGACAGCACGTACGTCGGCAGGTTGGTCCGCAGCACCGGTCCGTTCGCAGCCCGCGTGATGATCGTCAGGACGCTGTCGGCGCCCAGCATGTTCGACGCGACGAGCCACCCCTGGCCCTCGGCGCGGGCCGTGAATCGGCCAGCGTTGTCGATCGTGACGCGCGATGCCGCACGCGTCAGATAGCTCGTGGTGCTGCCACTCGAGAGCCCCACCGTGGTGCTGGCACCCGCGTCCATCAATTGGACCTTCTCGGTGGACAGCCCGAAGATGATCGCTGGGAGATTCATCGTCCCGGCCGTGATGCCGAGGACGCCCGTGGACGCGAAGGTCAGCGCATAGTTCCCGGGCTGTCCCGAGACGGTGAGGTTGGTGAATGTCGCGATGCCGGCGACCGCGGGCACGGCGACGGTGCCTCCAATCGTGCCGGTGAAGCCTGCCAGGCCGGCCGTGACCGTCGCGTTGGACCCCGTGGAGACGTTCCCGCTTACGTCACGCAGCTGCACGATGGGTTGGGTGAGCAACGTCGTGCCGACCGCGCCACCGACAGGCTGCCGCGAGATCGTCAAGCTTGCGGGTGAGCCAGGTGCGAGAAGAAACGAGGCGCTGGATGTTCCGGCGACGCCAGGCGCCGCGAAGGCCAGCGTCCGCTGCCCCGTCGTGCCGGTCATCCTGATGTCGGTGAACGTGGCCGCACCAGCGACAGCGTTCGCGGTGGTCGTCCCCTGAATGGCGCCGCCCCCACTCCCGATGGCCGCCGTAACCGCGAGCACCGCAGTCGGCACGACGTTTCCGGCGGCATCCCGGATCTCCACCACCGGTGGGGTGCCGAAGATCGCGCCGACGGTCGCCCCACCTGGTTGCGTGCGAATGGCGAGCTGCGCGGGACTTCCGGGCGTCGTGACGACCGTCAGGGGCGTCGAACTCACGCTACCCACCGATGCCGTGATCGCTGTCGTGCCGGCAAGGATTGCCGTAATGAGGCCACTCTGCACCGTCGCCACCTGCGCGTTCGAACTCGCCCAGGTGACGGATGCACCCGTCACGGCTCGCCCGTCGCGCGTGAGCACGTTGGCGGTGACGGTTGTGGTGTTCCCCGACGTCAGGTTGACCGTCCCACTCGCTGACAGGGTGACCGTGGCGGGGGTGTTGTCTGGAGGCGGGGGAGTCGTTCCCCCTCCCCCTCCACCGCAAGCCAGCGTCGTGAGGACCGAAGCGACGGCTGCAAGCTCGCGGCAGGAGCGGTTCAGCGTGGACATGTGAAGCCTGGAGGGTCGCCGAGGCGGCGCGGGAGGGGCGATCAGGCCGTTACCTTAACCCCCGGCAGCCTCGTCCACAAGAGAGGAATCTAATGTTCCAGATCGCCCTGTCACCCCTCGTTAGGCGGGCAACGCCGCGGGCGGCCTGGAACATGACCAATTCCTGAATCGCACCGCGGTCGAGCAGGTCGCGCGACCCTGGCGTCCCCCCCGTGGCGGGCCCCCCTCAGACGTGCTGGTCGACCAGGATCGGATTCCCGTCCGGGTCGACCGCCATGAAGCTGGCCGGCCCCGTCGTGCCTTCGTCGGCCTCCGTCATCAGCGGCACTCCCTGCGCCTTCAACTGACGCTGCAATTCACGGATGTCGGTGAACCCATCGACCTTCTGTGCATTCTGGTCCCAACCAGGGTTGAACGTCAGGATGTTCTTCTCGAACATCCCCTGGAACAGGCCGATCACATGGTCGCCGTTCTTGAGGATCACCCAGTTGTGCGCGACGTCGCCCATCGTGTTCTTGAATCCGAACTTCTCGTAGAAGGCTCGCGACGCCGCGATGTCCTTGACGGCGAGGCTGACCGAAAATGCGCCGAGTTGCATGACTGCTCCTGTGGGTGATGGACGGTAGTTCAGTTGCTGGCGACTGCAGCGCCGGCGAGCACCGGATCGTCGTCACGACGCTTCCTGCTCACGATCCCCGCCGCTACCAAGGCGACGACGAGCCCCACGGGCAGGGGTTCGAGGAACGTGAGTGCCGCGTTGAAGGCGGGATTCCTGTACTGCTCGACGAAGCGGTTCGCTTCGGCGATGCGCTCCTCGATCGCCTCGGGTGTGCCCCCCTTTTCCTTCGCCCGGTCAATCATCTGGGCGTGGAAAACTTCCTGGAATTCGGGGGCAATCCCACCGAAGTAGATGGCCTGCCACGTTACCGTGTAGCACACGCTCGAGATGGCGACGATCAAGGCCCCGACCGCGGCCGCCCTGCCGAACGTGACGGTGCCGCCCGCCACATTGTCGCGATAGGATCGGACGCCGACGAAGACAAGGATGGAGGCGAGCACCATCGTCGTGTATCCGACGATCTCCATGCGGTCCCAGCCGATCTGCGCTCCGAACGGGATCGTGAGGAGCATCATCGCGGACAGGATGGCGCCGGAGATGAGGCCGAAGGTCCAGACGGTTTTCTTCATTGATGAGGCGCCCTGGCGCCGGGTGGGTTGGAGCGGGCAGGGTGATCCCGGCGGGCCGATTTCGCGTCACCAGAACGGGTGATTCTTCTCGGAATTCGGCAGAATCACCCGATCAGGTGATGAGTCCTGCCTCCTTGGCGCGCTGCACGGCCTGCGTCCGCCGCCTGGCGTCGAGCTTTTCGAAGAGCCGGCTCGAGTGCGTCTTCACCGTATTTTCGCTCACGAAGAGCTTCTCGGCGATCTCGCGGTTGCTCAAGCCGGCGGCAATGGCCTCCAGGATCTCGAGTTCGCGGGCCGTGATGCCGAACTGCTCGCGCCGGCTCGGGTCGACCGTTGGTGGCGTCGGGACGGGGACCAGGACTTCGACCTCCTTCACCACGATCCGATCCACGGGGCGCGTCAGCTTGAGCCCCAGCCAGATGCCAAGTCCGGAGAAGAGCAGCGCCACAAGGCCGCCGTACAACTCCCACGAGTGCTCCACGACCACGAAGCGGTACTCGATGAACTTGAGTCCGGCGATCAGGAGGCCGCCGAGCAGGCCGTAGAGGAGGACGGTGCGCTTCATCAGACTCTGACGATGGCGGCGACGCGGCGTGGGCGCCAGTCGACGCCTATGCTCGGTCAGCTTGACTCGGTTCCCGAGAACGGCGCGCCGGGTATAGATGAAGGAACGGGCCAAACCCTGTTCGCGGTGCGGATGTCCGACAGGCGTGAACACCCGTGCTCGGAAAGCTCCTCGAGCCTGACCCGATTGGAAGCTTCATGCGTCGCCCTGCGGAGCTGATCGCCATCCTCACGCGCGAGGCTGCGCACGCCGCGCGTGGCTTGCGTCGCAGCCCCGGCTTCTCCATCGCCGTCATCGCCATCCTCGGCCTCGGCATCGGGGCCAATGCCGCGGTGTTCAGCGTCGTGGACCGGCTTCTTTTCCGGCCGGCGGCGCTACTGCGTGATCCGGCGACCGTCCATCGCGTGTACACCCAGACGTGGAACCGCGGCACCTCGACCACGCGCGCCGATGCCGAGTACACACGCTACCTCGACCTGATCCGTTGGACGCGCTCGTTCTCCGAATTCGCGGCGTTCTCGAATCGTGTCCTCGCGGTTGGCGATGGCCTTGCATCGCGCGAGCGCCCGGTCGGGATCGTGAGTGCGTCGTTCTTTCACTTTTTCGATGCCCCTCCCGCGCTCGGCCGCTACTTCGCCGCGGACGAGGATGCCATCCCGCGTGGCGCCGACGTGGCGGTGCTGGGCTACGACGCATGGCAAGCCGATTTCGGCGGTCGCGATGTGCGCGGGCGCGCCCTGCAAGTCGGCAACATCCGGGCGACGATCATCGGCGTTGCCCCGCGCGGCTTCGCTGGCGTGAGCATGACCGGCGCGCCGGCCGTGTACATCCCGATCACCACGTTCGCGGCAGCGAATGGCAACCGGCGCGATGCCACGGCGTTCTTCACCAGCTATTCGTGGCGCTGGATGGAGATCATGGTACGTCGCATGCCAGGGGTCGGCGCAGAGGACGCTTCCGCGGATGCCACCCTGGCGCTGCGACAGAGCTGGAATCGGCGGCGAGAGCTGGAGCCCACACTGCCACCGGTGGATGAAGCGAAGCCGCGGGCGATCGTGGGATCACTGCACACTGGGGCAGGCCCGGAGCCCGGGCTCGAGGCCCGAACGGCGCGGTGGGTGGCTGGCGTGGCGCTCGTCGTGTTGGTCATCGCGTGTGCCAACGTTGCCAACCTCTTCCTCGCGCGCGGACTCCGCCGCCGGCGGGAGATCGCGGTGCGACTCGCCCTCGGGGTATCGCGCCGGCGCCTTGCCGTGCTGGCCGTGGTCGAGAGCCTGATGCTTTCCATGGTTGGTGGCCTGGCGGGCCTTGCGCTGGCGCAGTGGACGGGTGCGGCGATCGGCCGCCTCCTCCTCGGCACCGAGGGCGTGGCGGCCAGCGCCTTCACCGACTGGCGCACGATCGCGGCGGCGACGGCGTGCGCGATCCTCGCGGGC
>JACMLI010000368.1 GCA_014379705.1 Gemmatimonadaceae bacterium | reverse complement strand
TACGCCGACGGCACGTACGCCGCCCAGAACTGCCCGCCGACGCCGCCCTTCACCGCCCGCGGCAGGTCCGTGTCGAGGTCCGGGAGGCCCTTGTCCGGGTCGTAGCGCTCGAGGTCGTACGCCGAACGCTGGTACGACATCCACGGCAAGTCGTTATGCGTGTCTATGAACGGCGCCTCGCGCATGAGGCGACGCGCCCGCGGCAGGAACGAGTCCCGCGTCTGTGCCTCGACCACGAGCGGCGCCAGAAGCACCGGGAGGAGGATCAACGGTCGAACCAACCGTGCCAGTCGGCGCATGTGCTCTCTATCCAGTGCTGAATGTTTCTGCCATCGCCATTTGCGATGTGAGACCTGGGACGCGAGATGTCAGATCCGACGTCGTACCGGGGCGCCCTATGAGGTGGGTGGATTGAACGCCGCGTGCTGCTGCTCAACCCAACTCTGATGATACGACGCATCCTCGAATGCCATCGCCGGCTTCGCGACCTTCAGCGGACGGAACGAGTCCATCATCACCGCCAGTTCGTTCGTGTACTTGGCCCCGATGCTGGCCTCGGCGCGTCCCGGGTGCGGGCCGTGCGGCAACCCGTCCGGATGGTGAGTCACCGAGCCGTATTCAATGCCCTTCCGGCTCATGAACTCGCTCGACGCGTAGAACAGCACTTCGTCCGAGTCGACGTTCGAGTGGTTGTACGGCGCCGGCACCGCGTTCGGGTCGAAGTCGTACGGACGCGGGCAGAACGAGCAGATGACGAAGCCATCCCCCTGGAACGTCTGGTGCACTGGCGGGGGCTGGTGGATGCGTCCGACGATCGGCTCGAAGTCGTTGATGTTGAACGCCCACGGATAGAAGTAGCCGTCCCACCCCACGACGTCGAACGGATGGTGGTCGAGGATCAACTCGTTGATCGCGTCGTACTGCTTGACCAGCAACGGAAAGTCGCCGCGCTCGTCGTGCGTGTTGAGCCCCGCGGGCCGGCGGATGTCGCGCTCGGAGTACGGCGCGCCCTCGAGCAACTGGCCGACGTCGTTGCGATAGCGCTTCGGCCAGCGAACGTGCCCGGCGCTCTCGAACACCACGAACTTCTGCGTCACGCCCTCGTCGAGGCGCCACCGATGCAGGATGTTGCGGTGGATGACGATATAGTCCCCCTGCTGGTACGGCAGGTCCCCGAACACCGACTCGAGCACCCCCGACCCCTCGCCCACGTACACCACTTCGTCGGCCTGCGAGTTCCGGTAGAAGTGCGCGTCGATGCGATCGGGCTCGACATAGAGCATCGCGATGTCGCTGTTGAAGAGCAGCGGAATGCGATCGAGCGTGGCGCTGCCCCCCTTTGAGGAGCGCGCGGTGCGGAAGTGCCGATGCCGCAGCGACGTCTCCTCGTCGGCTACCCACTTCACGTCACACACCTTCCGCGCCGACTTCACCGTCGTGGGAGGATGTGTGTGGTAGAGCAGCGACGACGTCCCGACAAACCCCTCGTGGCCCATGAGCTCTTCCGCGTACAAGCCGCCGTCGGGCCGCCGGAAGACGGTGTGGCGCTTGCGGGGGACGGTGCCGAGGGTGTGGTAGATGGGCATTTTGCGGGGCGAGGTAGACGAGATGGACGAGATGGACGAGGACGAGTAGACGAGGTGGCCGCCGGATGTTCAGTCGCGAGCTGTGCTACAACTCGTCCATCTCGTCCACTCGTCGCGCGGCAATCACAGATTGCCGCGCAGTGCCTGCTCCCGTTCAATCGACTCGAACAGCGCCCTGAAATTCCCCTTGCCGAAGCTCTTGGCGCCCTTCCGCTGGATGATCTCGTAGAACAGCGTCGGGCGATCCATCACGGGCTTGGTGAAGATCTGCAGCAGGTAGCCTTCGTCGTCGCGGTCGACCAATATGCCAAGGTCGCGCAGGGGGGCGAGGTCCTCGTCGATCTTCCCGACGCGATCGAGAAGGTCCACGTAGTAGGCGTCGGGCGTTCGCAGGAACTCGATCCCACGAGCCTTCAACGCACGAACGGAACCTATGATGTCGTCAGTAGCGATCGCGATGTGCTGAACCCCGGGGCCGCCGTAGTAGTCGAGGTACTCGTCGATCTGCGACTTTTTCTTGCCGTGTGCCGGTTCGTTGATCGGGAACTTGATCCGGCCATTCCCGTTCGACATCACCTTCGACATCAACGCCGAATATTCGGTGGAGATGTCCTTGTCATCGAAGGTCAGCAGGTTGTGGAAGCCGAGCACCGCGGCGTAGAAGTCGACCCACGTGTTCATCTTGCCGAGTTCCACGTTGCCGACGCAGTGGTCGACGTACTTGAGGCCGACGGAGTTGGGCCTGTAGGGTGAACTCGCGGCCACGAAGCCGGGCATGAACAGCCCGCGGTAGTTCTTGCGCTCGACGATCGAGTGGATCGTGTCCCCATACGTGCGGATGCCGGCCGTCACCACCTCGCCGTGCTCGTCGCTCATGACCGTGGGCTCAGCGGCCGACTGGGCCCCACGCTCGATCGCCCTGGCGTACGCTTCGCGGGCGTCGTCCACCCAGAAAGCGATGTCGCGGACCCCGTCGCCGTGCCGCTTGACGTGCTCGGCGATCGGCCCATCCGGACCCAGCGGGGTGGTAAACACGAACCGCAGCTTGTCCTGCACGAGCAGGTAGCTGCAGCGGTCGCGCACGCCGGTCTCCGGACCGCGGTACGCCACAAGCTCAAACCCGAAGGCCGTGCGGTAGAAGTGCGACGTCTGCTTGGCGTTGCCGACGTAGAACTCGATGTAGTCCGTCCCGTTGATCGGGAAGGTATCGTGCGCCGTTTCGGGCGCGGGTACGGTGGTCGTGGCCATGGTCATCCGGGTGAAGGTCCCGAGGAACGATTCAATCTAATCCACCGTAGGGACGCGGCAGCGCCATGCAGACCCGTCCACATACCTCTAACTTTGGCGCGATGCCCACCGCTCCTGAAGTCCAGACCCTGACGCAACTGCTCGGCGGCCAGTATCGCGTCGAGGAGGAGATCGGTCGCGGGGGCATGGGCGTGGTCGTACGGGCGCACGACCTCCGGCTCGACCGCGCGGTCGCCATCAAGACCCTGCCGGCCCACCTCGCCGGCGACGCCATCATTCGCGAGCGCTTCCTGCGCGAGGCGCGGACCGCGGCGTCGCTGTCGCATCCGAACATCGTCCCGATCCATTCAGCCGACGAGGTCGACGACGTCGTCTTCTTCGTGATGGGACTCGTGGCGGGGCTCTCCGTCGCCCAGCGCGTGCGATCCACGGGCCTGTTTGCGCCGGTCGAGACGATCGCGATCCTGTCGGACGTGGCGGCCGCGCTCGGGTACGCGCACGCCTGCGGGGTGATCCACCGGGACGTGAAGGCCGAGAACATCCTGCTCGACGCTCGCAACGGCCGGGCAATGGTGACCGACTTCGGCATCGCCCGCCTGGCCGAGGCCGCCCCGATCACCGCCACGGGGACGGTGCTCGGCACCGTGCACTACATGAGTCCGGAGCAGATCTCCGGGCACGCGATCGACGGGCGGAGCGACCTGTATTCGTTAGGCGTCCTCGCCTTCCACATGCTGTCCGGGCGCTTCCCCTTCGAGCATGACGCGCCCTCGGCGGTGCTCGTGGCACATGTGATGTCCCACGCACCCGCCCTGCACACCGTCGCGCCACAGGTGCCGGCCCCACTCGCCGCGGTGGTGGACCGACTCCTCAAGCGCGATCCACTGGGTCGGTACGAGACAGCCGCCCATGTGACTGTCGCGCTGCGTGAAGCGCTATCACAGCTCGATCCGGACGCCGCCGCGGTGCAGCCCGTGTTGTCGAGCACCGAGGCCAACCAGGTATGGGAGCGCGCCGCGCTGCTCCAGCAGATGACCGGCCAGCACGTCCCGCCACCAGCGCCCCGGCCGCGGGCGCCGACGCCACCGTCATCCACGCGTGGCTATCGCCTCGATGACGTCCGCGAGGCCGCCGAGCAGGCCGGGATCAGTTCACGATATGTGGAGCGTGCGCTCGCCGAGCGATCCGGCGTACCTGGCGACGCCATTCAGGTGCGCCCTGGCCCGATGATGAACGAGCCGGTGAGTCGATGGATGGGTTCGCCCACCCGACTCGAGTACGAGGCGATCATCGATGGCGAGCTCTCAGACGACGAACTCGAGGAGGTCGTCGACGAGATGCGGCGCAGCATCGGCGAGTTCGGGAGCGTGGGAACCGTCGGTCGCACGATTACGTTCACGTCGCACAACTCCGTGCCCGCAGGATCCTATCCCCGCAAGCTGCAGGTGTCCGTTTCGTCTCGCGGCGGTCGCACGTCGCTGCGGGCGTACGAGGACCTGCGCCAGGTCGCGCAGGGCGTGATCTGGGGCATCACGGGAGGCGTCGGAGGTGGCGGTGGAGGCATGGCGTTCGGGATCATCATGGCGGCGACGAAGGGCGCAGCGATCGCCGTTGCCCCGTTCGCGTTCGCAGGCGTCGCGGCAGCCTCCTGGCTCGGATCGCGTCTCATCCTTCGCGCCATGGTGAGGAGCAAGGAACGCGAGATCATGACGTCGATGGAGCGCGTGGCCGCCCGCATCCGTGAACTGCTCGACGCGCGGCGCCCCGCGTTAGGCAGTGGCGAGGACCGGAAAAAGCGGCTGCGCTGACGCACACGCAGGTCGAGCACACGCAAGCCCCTGGGAACTGGCGAGCGCCTGGACCCGTGGAGCGAGCGACAGCCCCTATCGCATCGCGGCGGCCGCCGTCCCCCCGGCGGAGCTCCGGGTCCACGTCAGGCCAGCGGGATGCGCGAGAGTGAGCTGCTCCCTCGGCCCCCGCAGGTGGACGAGTCCGAGTTCCAGCCAGGCGCCGGGGTCACCGTACGTGATCGAGACGGCGAGCGTGTCCCCGCGTCGCGTCATGGCGACTCGTTCGACCGAATGCGTCTCGCGTGACGAATCTGCAACGCTCGTGATCGCGAACTCCTCCAGCACGAGGCGCCGTCCCGCATAGCGGGGATCGCTCGTCTCCCAGGTCCCGACAACGTCCGCCGGCACCTGACCCTGGGGCTCGGGCCACGCCTCCGCCGCGGCGAAGCAGAGCACG
>JACMLI010000367.1 GCA_014379705.1 Gemmatimonadaceae bacterium | reverse complement strand
GGCGTTCCGGGCGGCTTACCGTCGCGCCGGGACTCCGGCACGCCGGCCGGCGTTCCCGCGCTCATGAGCCCGCCTGCGATGAACTACCACGAGCGCGCGCTAGGCGTCGAGGTCGCGAACCTCGTCGGGTGACGTATCCGGCGACGAGTCGCCGTATGATACGCTCCGCGCCTGCTCCTCGAGCTGCACTATCGTCGCTTCGTCTCGCGTCGTCGGCGTCGAGAATTCTCGAAAAACCGTCGAGCGGCACATCGGACAGGTCAGGCTCGTTGGCACAGCGTCGTCGAAGAACTGCTCGGCGCCGCACGTAACGCACACCATCGTCGTCACGAAACCCGACCCTCGGTTGTTCGCCATCGCCCGCTCTCGGTGAAGAGGCCAGCGTGAAGGTGCAAGATGCGTGCGGCACGACGGCCGGGCTCGCCCGCCTCACGCGAGGCCCATGCGATCCTTCACCTCACGCATCGTCTCTCCGGCCAAGCGCCGCGCGGTCGCTGCTCCATCGTTGACTACCTGCTCGACACGTTCCGGGTGGGCCCGCACCTCGGCCGCGCGCGCGCGAATCGGCGTCAGCTCCGCGTTCATGTGGTCGAAGAGCACCTTCTTGCAGTCGATGCATCCCCACCCCGCGGTTCGGCACTGCGTTTCCACGAGCGCCACGACATCGGGCGGGCTGATCGCGCGATGGAGGTGATAGATGTTGCACACCTCGGGAGTGCCAGGATCCGTCCTTCGGACGCGTGCGGGATCCGTCACCGCGGGCCGGAGCTTCTCCCAGATCGATGCCGGCTCCTCGAGCAGCCCTACGGTGTTACCCATCGACTTCGACATCTTCGCGTTCCCGTCGAGCCCCAGGATGCGCCGCGACGGCGTGAGCTTCGCTTGCGGTTCGGCAAAGTAGCCGTCGCCAAATCGCGCGTTCCAGCGCCGCGCAATTTCGCGAGAGAGCTCGAGGTGTTGTACCTGATCCTCGCCCACGGGAACCATGTCCGCGCGATAGAGCAGGATATCGGCAGCCTGCAGCACGGGATAGTTCAGGAGTCCCGCGGGCACGCTCTCCTGACGCGACGCCTTGTCCTTGAACTGCGTCTGTCGCTCGAGCTCGCCCAGCGGCGTGACCGTGTTGAATATCCACGCCAGTTCGGTATGTTCCGGCACCATCGACTGGATGAACAGCGTCGCCATCGAGGGATCGATCCCGGCGGCGAGCAGCGACACGACCATCTCGCGACGGCGAGCACGCAGCTCTTCGGGATCGTAGGGCACGGTGATCGCGTGGTAGTCCACGATGCAGAAGTACGATTCGTACTGCTCCTGCAACGCCACCCAGTTCTTGACCGCGCCGAGGTAGTTGCCAATGTGCAGCTCGCCGGACGGTTGAATTCCGCTGAAGATCCGTGACATCACGACAAGCTATGACCGGTGAAAATGCGTCGCAAGCAAGTCGGCGCGATGCGCGCACGCTGCTCGACACCGCCATCGCCGTCGTCGCGGCGATCACGATCACCTGGGTGGTGGTGGCCCGGCCGCTCGTCGACGTCGCCCAAGGTTGGTTCCATCGCGTCGTGCTCTTTGCCTACCCGGTCGGAGACCTCGTGATGTTCGCCGTGCTGGTGCCGTTGCTGCTCAACCTGCGGCGACGCCCGGATGCCACGGTGCTCCGACTCCTGGGGACCAGCCAGCTGTTCTACATCGCGGGTGACCTGGCGTACCAATTGGTGAGCACCGACACCAGCCTCGCGCTTGCCGTCATCGTCGATTTCCTGCTGCTCGCCGGATACCTCGGCCTGATCTGCGCGGCGGAGGCCGCGGCACGCCAGCCGTTGACCACCCTCGTTTCTCCGGAGGAACCCGGCACGGCATCGCAATCGGCAAACCCGCTGCCGATCCTCCTGGGGTTAGTCGTCTACGGCATGCTCCTCTACGAAGTGAGCGATGCGCCCGGCATTTCGCTTCGGGTGCTCGCCGTCGCCACGATCGCGGTCACGATCCTGATCCTCGGCCGTGAGTCACTCACCGAGCGACTCAACCTCCGGCTCGCCAGCGACCTCGCATCGGCGCGCAGCGAGGCGCGCGTTCGCAGCGTCGTGGCACAGTTGCCGACGGGCGTGATGGTCATTGAAGCCGAGGGCCGTGTCGCCGTCAGCAACCCTGCGGCGCGTGAACTCCTTGAACGCAGCGACGAGGAACTTGCGCGTGGCCTCAACGGTGTGCGTCCCTGGGATGTCGTGCACGACGACGGGACGCCGGCGCCGGATCCCCTGCACTCGGCGCGCGAGGCGCTGGCCCAGCGTCGACCGGTGCGCGGCGTCATGATCGGCGTCGCGCGTGAGGATACCGGCGATCGGCGATGGCTCCTCGTGGATGCGGAGCCCAAGGTGAGTGACACCGGGGACGTTCACGAAGTCGTGTGCACCTTCCAGGACGTGACCGAGCGCCGCGCACTCGAGGAGCACGTCCGACAGACACAGCGCATGGAGGCGGTCGGCAAGCTGGCCGGCGGGGTGGCTCACGACTTCAACAACCTCCTGACGGCGATCAATGGCTACGCGGCGATCCTGTTGAGCGGACTCCTTCCGCATGACCGTCGCGCCGACGACGTCCGCGAAATCATCAAGGCGGCAGACAAGGCCGCCGTGCTGACACAGCAACTGCTCGCGTATGGCCGACGCCAGGCGCGCCAGCCCGAACGGCTCGACCTGAACGAGGTCGTGCGTGATACGTCTCTCCTGCTGCGCAACCTGATGGGCCCGCAGATCGACTGCCGCTTCGAACTGGCAGGTGACACGGGCGTCGTGCTCGTGGATCGGGGGCAGCTGGAACAGGTGCTGGTGAACCTCGTGGTCAACTCACGCGATGCCATGCCCGATGGAGGGACGCTCACGGTCAGCACCTTGCGTGTCACCGCGGACAGCCCGCGACTTCCCGCGGGATTCGAGCTGCCGCTCATGGGGGGCATCCTGATCTCGGTGTCGGACACCGGCCGGGGAATGACCGACGCCGTGCGAGCGCGCGCGTTCGATCCGTTCTTCACGACCAAGGGCGTGGGCCAGGGCTCGGGACTCGGGCTCGCGAGCGTCCATGGCATCGTGCAGCAAAGTCGCGGAGAGATCTGGATCGACAGCGAGATGGGCAGCGGAACCACAGTGCACGTCGTGCTGCCGGCCCAGCCAGGCGGCGTGGCGCATCCCACGGGCCCGCGCCTGGAGCCCTAGCGTCAGCGCGGAGCCACCGCGTCGAGGCGCAACACCCCTGTGGCCGCAGCGCCCGGGCCCGATCCTTCGAAAACCTCGGCGCGCCGTCCCGACTCCCCTGCATAACGCTGCGCCACCCGCCGAACGGCGTGACCGGCATCTGACCGGGCGAGAATCGCGACGGTTCCTCCGCTCCCACCCCCGGTGATCCTGGCGCCGTAGAGCCCACGCCCCATCCCGCCCGCTTCGACGAGTTGCACGAGGCGATCGGTGCCTTCGCTGCCGAGTCCACAGGCGCCGTAACTGTCGTGTGACGCGCGCATGAGTCGACCCATCTCGATCGCGGCGCCTTCATTGAACGGTTGTGTATCCAGCAGTTCGGCAAAGCGCCGGACGCGCGCATGTTCGTGGATCGGATGCCCCGTCGCCTGTCGGACGGAATACGTTCGTTCCGGGTCGACGCGCGTGACCGGATCGGTGATGCCTCCCCAGCGGCGAAGGAATGCCGCTCCGCCGAGCTGCTCGGGAAGGAAGGGCGCGTGTTCGTGGGCGAACTCGTACAAAGGCATGTTTGCCAGGTAGCCATGGAGCCACTCGTCGTCGACCACGGCCCGCCCGTCGCGGACGACGGCATCGCACCCCAGGCGTTCGGCGATGATGCGATACCCCATGAACGCCGCCGTGCGCACGGTGCCGTAGTCGGCACCGGTGACGGCGTGCCGGATCCCGGAGTCGATGCCAAAGATCGCCAGGG
>JACMLI010000366.1 GCA_014379705.1 Gemmatimonadaceae bacterium | reverse complement strand
GCGACGCCGCGACCAACCAGCCCGTCTCGGGGGCGCGCATCAGCGCCCTGGCCGATCCGGCGTTTCGTGCCGTCACCGATTCAACGGGCATCGCCGAGGTCACCCTGCGCAGCGACCTCCGCCTGCTGGTCACCACGCGGCTCGGCTTTCGCCCGGATACCTCCGCCATCTCGGCGGACGGGTGGGCCGCCGGGGTGTGGGTCGTGCGGCTGGCGCCTAACGCCCAGCCGCTGACGGGCGTCGCGGTGAGCGGGACGAGCGTCGCGATGAACCCCATGATGATGGAGTTCGAGACCCGCCGCGCGCACCGCGGCGGCGGCGCCTCGTTCATCGGTCCCGAAGTGTTCGAGAAGAGCCACACCGGCCGCATCACCGACATCCTGCGCCGCGGGGTGCAGGGCGTGAAGCTGATCGACAGCTCGGGAGTCACGCTGCCGGTCTCCTCCCGTGGGCCGGTGATGCGCCTCTACCAGGACCCGAGGGGGCGCGCCACCGATCGGGGCACGGAGCTGGCGAACTGCGTCCTCCGCATCTTTGTCGACGGGAGTCCCAAGGAGTGGGGGTTCGACCTCTCGCTCCTCGAGGCGAAGGACATCTACGGCGTCGAAGTGTACGCCGGCCCGGGCACCATTCCCGCGCAATACCGAAGCATGGGGCGCGACGGCTTCTGTGGCGTCATACTTATCTGGACGCGGCCGCGCTGAAAAGATCGTACTCGAAGCGGCCCCCTACTCCCATGCAATGATCTCCCGCCACTGGCACGGCATCGTCAAGTCCGACCAAGCCGATGCGTACGTCATCTACCTGCTCTCAGAGACCTTCCCTGGCCTCGAGACAATCCAGGGATTCCTCGGCGCGGAGGTCCTCAAGCGTGAGGTGGCCGAAGGCATCGAATTCCTCGTCGTCACACGATGGGCGTCGATCGACGCCGTCCGCGCGTTCGCCGGGCAGGATGCGGGCACAGCCGTGGTGTCTCCCAAGGCCCAGGCGATGATGGTCGACTACGATCGGGTAGTGCAGCACTACCACGTCGTGTCCCGACTCTGAAGAGGCGGGGCTGCGGGCTTGTGTGCCGAATGCTGGAGCGGATTCCCGCCTGCCGGAGCGGCATGCGGAGCTCCCTTGGCCTGATGCAGCCGAAGCAGTCAGACAGAAGCCCCGGCAGTCAAGCGCCAAATTGGATTTCAGCAGCCAATTTCCGCACTCGTGAAAGGCGCATAACCCTCTCGCCATTCGCACGTTACGTCCGTTGACACCACCTGACGCGGCCGGATAGTTTCTTGTGCTGTTCCAAGTGAATTATTTCACGAAGTCAGGAGCACGATGGATCGGACCTACCTCCCAGTTCTCCTTCTTGTCGGATTCGTGGCCCTGAACGCCGTGGCCATGATCGCGATTTCGACGCTCGTCCTGCGTCGTCGGCCGAGTCCGGTCAAGGACGAGCCCTACGAGTCCGGCATTCCGCCGTTGGGCGACGCGCGAGAGCGCTTCTCGGTGAAGTTCTACATGGTCGCGATGTTGTTCATCATCTTCGACATCGAAACCGTGTTCATGATCCCCTGGGGGGTCTACTTCCGGCAGTTGTCGTGCACCGCGGCGCTGGTGAACCAATCCTGCCCCGCCGGAATGACGTCGTTCTTCGGGCTTGGCGAGATGCTCGTGTTCATGGTCATCCTCCTCGTCGGCTACGTCTACGTCTGGAAGAAGGGAGCGCTGAAATGGGACTAGCACCTCGACCGGATCGGACCACGGTCACCGTGGACCCGCAGTCCCAGGAAGGCTGGGTCACCACGAAGCTCGATTTCCTCGTGAACTGGGGACGCGCCAACTCCCTGTGGCCGATGCCGTTCGGCACCGCGTGCTGCGCCATCGAGTTCATGGCGACCGCGGCAAGCCGTTTCGATCTCGCGCGCTTCGGCATGGAGCGCATGGCGTTTTCGCCGCGCCAGGCCGATGTGCTCATCTGCGCGGGGCGCGTGCCGTTCAAGTTGGCTCCCGTGATCCGGCGCATCTACCAGCAGATGCCGCAGCCCAAGTGGGTCATCTCGATGGGCGCCTGCGCGTCCACGGGCGGCATGTTCGACAACTACGCGGTCGTGCAGGGGATCGACACCATCATCCCCGTCGATGTCTACGTCCCGGGGTGCCCGCCGCGTCCGGAAGGGCTCATCTACGGCATCATGATGCTGCAGGAAAAGATCAAGCGTGAGCGAATGAGCGACAACACCCTCCGCACGGAGATCGAGCCCGATCCGAGCAGCAACCTGTACATACCGCCGACGATGATCGACGAGCTGTCCGAACCCTTCGGCAATTCGGTGCACCAGACGCGGTCCGGCTTGTGAGCGCGCCCTTCTCCCCCGTGCTCGCCGGTCACGCCTCGCCGGAAGCCGAGGCGCCGCGCACGCCAAGGAACGTGCTGCATCGCGGTGGGCCGTCGAATCCGTCAGCGGGACGCATCCAGCAGCGTTTTCCCGACGCGTTCGTACGCGCGGAGGTCGTGTGGGGCGACACGACGGTCTTCGTGAAGCCGGAACATGTCTTCGCCGTCATCTCGTACCTCCACGACGACGCCGCCGAGCAGTACGACTACCTCTCGGACGTCACCGCCGTGGAGTACCGCGACCTGGAGCTGCCGATCGAGATGGTCTGGCACCTGCGTTCGCTGCCGCACCGGCGCTTCCTTCGCCTGAAGGCGCAGCTCCCCAAGGGACAACCGCTGCGCATCGCCAGCGTGTGGCCGATCTACAAGGGCGCGGATTGGCTCGAGCGCGAGTGCTACGACATGTTCGGCATCGTGTTCGAGGGTCACCCCGACCTGCGCCGCATCCTGCTCTGGGAGCAGTACAAGGAAGGCTTCCCGCTGCGGAAGGACTTCCCGCTGCGTGGCCGGTTTTCGCGCTCCGAGCAGCTGCGTCAGGCGCTCGCGGCGAATCCCGAGGCGCGCTACTCGATGGAAGAACTCAAGATCGCCGACGCGTTCGAGGACCTGCCGCAGGACATGCGGCGGCGCCTCGCCGGTGGCGAGAAGACGGGGGAGTAGGCATGGCGACCAAACGCACCATCGAGGTGGCCCTGTCCACCAGCGGTCTCGACGCCGAGGGGCGGCCGCAGCGCGTGCCCCTCGTGGTCGACGGCGGCGGAAGCGTCACCACGCTCGAGGCGCCGCCCGCGCTGGAGCCCGAGCTCGAGGGGGAGCACATGCTGCTCAACCTCGGCCCCCAGCACCCGGCCACGCACGGCGTGCTCCGGCTGGTGCTGGAGCTCGACGGCGAGACGGTCGTGCGCTGCATCCCGCACGTCGGCTACCTGCATTGCGGCTTCGAGAAGATCGGCGAGTACCGCCAGTACAACCAGATCATCCCGTGGACCGACCGCGAGGACTACCTCAACTCGCCCGGGAACAACGTCGCGTTCGCGTTAGGCGCGGAGCGGCTCTTCGGGATCGACATCACGCCGCGCTGCACGGTGCTGCGCGTGATCGCAATGGAACTGTCGCGCATCATCTCGCACCTGGTGTGGCTCGGCACGACCTGCATCGACATCGGGGCGTTCACGCCCTTCCTGTGGGCCTTCCAGGAGCGCGAGCGGGTCTACAACCTGCTCGAGGGCTGGGTCGGCGCCCGCCTGACGACGTCGCTCACGCGCGTCGGCGGCATGGCGGCGGACATCCCCGATGGGTGGATGGATGGCCTCAACAGCTTCGTCAAGACGTTCCCGAAGACCATCGCCGAAGTCGACAAGATGGTCACGCGGAACGGCATCTGGGTCGGCCGCACGATCGGCATCGGCGCGATGTCGGCGGACGAAGCCGTGAACTACGGGCTCTCGGGCTCGATGGTGCGCGCCGCCGGCGTGGCCTATGACGTCCGGAAGGACTTCCCGTACCTCGAGTACGAGACCTACGACTTCGAGGTGCCGGTCGGCAGTGCGGGGGACGTGTACGATCGCTTCCTCGTGCGCATGGAAGAGTTGCGGCAGTCGGTGCGCATCCTCGAGCAGGCATCGAAGCGTTTGCCTGACGGCCCGGTGAACGTGGATGACGCGCGCGTGATCCTGCCGCCCAAGTCCAAGGCGACGAGCGAGATGGAATCGATGATCCATCACTTCAAGCAGGTGATGGAAGGCCCGCGCCCGCCGGCCGGCGAGAGCTACGTCGCGGTGGAGAGTCCGAAGGGCGAGAAGGGCTACTACATGGTGTCCGATGGCACGTCGAAGCCGGTGCGCTGGCGCATCCGCCCGCCGTCCTACGTGAACCTCTCGGCGATCCCGAAGATGGTCGAGGGCCACTTGCTCTCGGACGTCATCGCGATCAATGCGAGCATCGACATCGTCATGGGAGAGATTGACAGATGAGCCACGGACCTTCGGCGTCTGGTGGCGCTGCGCTCAAAGGCGGACACCACGGATCAGGTGATCCGCACGTCCCCGTGTTCACGGGCGAGACGCGCACAAAGCTCGACGACCTGGTGACCCGGTATCCGAACAAGCAGGCGGCGTTGCTGCCCGCGCTGTGGATGCTGCAGGACGCGCGGGGCTGGGTGAGCGAGGAGGGCATGGCCGAAGTCGCGCAGATGCTCGACCTCACGCCCGCGTACGTGCAAGGCGTAGTGACGTTCTACACCATGTACCACCAGCATCCCGTCGGGAAATACTTCATCCAGGTCTGCACCACGTCGCCATGCGGCGTGTGCGGAGCCGAAGACGTGGTGAAGGCCTTCCTCGACAAGACCGGCTGCGGCGAGTTGGGCGTCACCAGCCCGGACGGCAAGTTCACCGTGATCGAAGTCGAATGCCTCGGCGCCTGTGGCTTTGCCACGCCCGTGATGGTGAACGCCGACTTCCTCGAATCGGTCACCCCGGAGACTGTCCCGGATGTCCTGAAACGCTACGGATAGCAGATCCCGCACCCAGTGCCATCTGACATCTGCCCTCTGACATCTGCCACCTGCCCTTAAGAGAATGGGTTATCCGCACAAGCCGCATCCAAGAGAAACCGTCGTCCTCTCCGAACATTTCGGGGCGGCCGAGGCGCGGTCGCTCGACGGCTGGAAGACGCGCGGGGGCTACCAGGCGCTCCAGCAGGCGTTAGGCATGGAGCCCACGGCGATCCAGCAGGTCGTGAAGGACTCCGGCCTCCGCGGTCGCGGTGGCGCCGGCTTCCCCACGGGCCTCAAGTGGTCGTTCATGAAGCTCGGGGACGGCAAGCCGCACTACCTCTGCTGCAACGCCGACGAGTCCGAGCCCGGCACGTTCAAGGACCGCGAGATCATGCGCTGGACGCCGCACGCCCTCATCGAGGGATGCGCGATCGGGGCGTACGCGATCGGGGCGGAAGACTGCTACATCTACATCCGCGGCGAGTTCACCGAACCCCTCGAGGTGATGGAGCGGGCGTGCGCCGAGGCGCGCGCGGCTGGTGTGACCGGCCCGAATGCCATGGGCAGCGGCAAGACGGTGAACGTGTGGGTGCACAAGGGCGCCGGCGCCTACATCTGCGGCGAAGAAACGGCCCTCATGAACTCGCTCGAGGGCAAGCGTGGCAACCCGCGTATCAAGCCGCCGTTCCCGGCCGTTGCGGGGCTCTTCGGCATGCCGACGACGATCAACAACGTCGAGACGCTGGCCGCCGTGCCGCACATCCTGAACAAGGGCGCGGAGTGGTACAAGAAGCTGTCGCGCCCCGACAACCCCAAGTCGACGGGGACCAAGCTCTGGAGCGTCTGTGGCAACATCACGCGCCCGGGCAACTACGAAGTGCAGATGGGCTTCCCGTTCGGTGAGTTCCTCCAGGACCTCTGCGGCGGTGCGCCGAACGGCCGCAAGATCAAGGCCGTGATCCCGGGTGGCTCCTCCGTCCCGATCATCACCTGGGAAGAGGCCGAGTCCGCGCTGATGGACTACGAGGGGATGGTCGCCGCCAACACGATGCTGGGCTCCGCGGGATGCATCGTGATCGACGACGCGCAGTCGATGCCGAAGGTGATCGCGCGCCTCGCGCGCTTCTACGCCCACGAATCGTGCGCCCAGTGCACGCAGTGCCGCGAGGGCACGGCGTGGACCACGAAGATCCTCGAGCGCATCGTCGCCGGTGACGGCACCGCGGAAGACTTCGACACGCTCCTTTCGATCGCCGACAACATGACGGGCAAGACCATCTGCGTGCTCTCCGACTCGTGCGCGACCCCCGTGGTGAGCGGGCTGCAGCGCTGGAAGCACGAGTTCGAGGCCCTGATCACGCGCACGACCATTCACGCCGTTCCGGCTCTGGTGGGCTGATGGCTGACACTCCGAAGGTCAACCTGACGATCGAGGGACGCCCGATCTCGGTGCCCCCCGGCACCAACCTGATCGAGGCGGCCAAGCAGGCGGGGGTGCTCATCCCGCACTACTGCTACCATCCGGGGCTGCCGGTCGCCGGCGTGTGCCGCATGTGCCTTGTGGAGGTGGAGAAGGCGCCCAAACTGGCGCCTGCCTGCGCGACCGCCGTGGCCGAGGGCCAGGTGGTGCACGTGCACTCCGAGAAGGCACGCGACGCCCGCAAGGGCGTGCTCGAGATGCTCCTGATCAACCACCCGCTCGACTGCCCGATCTGCGACCAGTCGGGCGAATGCGAGCTGCAGGACTACACGTACCAGGAAGGCCGCGCCGACTCGCGCTACCGCGAGCCCAAGCGCTTCAATCCCGTCGAGGACTTCGGCGGCGACGTGCTGTACGTGCCGAACCGCTGCATCCTCTGCACGCGTTGCGTCCGCTTCATGGGCGACGTGGCGCACGATGAGGTGCTCAACGTCAGCGAGCGGGGCGACCGGGCGTTCATCGGCAAGTTCGAGGGCAAGGACCTCACGCACGCGTGGGCGGCGAACGTCGTCGACCTCTGCCCGGTGGGCGCGCTGCTTTCCAAGGACTTCCTCAACAAGGCGCGCGCCTGGGAACTCGATCGCACCGCGTCGGTGTGCACGGGCTGCTCGCAGGGGTGCAACATCATCGTCGAGACGCGCGACAACGTCGTGATGCGATTCCGGCCGCGCTCCAACGAGAGCGTGAACCAGTTCTTCATGTGCGACGAGGGACGCCTCGGCTACCGCGAGTTCAATCGCCCGACGCGCCTCGAGGTCCCGTCGATCCTGGGCCCGAAGGGGCATGAGGCCGTGGACTGGGACGTTGCGCTCGAGGCGGCCGCGCGCCTGCTGCGGGGCAAGCGGGCCTACGTGGTCGCGTCGCCGGACACGTCCAACGAGACGCTGCATCTCCTCGGGCGCCTCATGCGGAAATCCAATGGCGTCGGCCTCTATCGCGTTCCCCAGGGGCCCGAGGCACCGCTCCCCGGGGCACCAGACCTCGCGTTGCGCGTCGATCGCGCGGCCAACGGCCGTGGCGCCGAGGCGCTGGGCTTTACCCGGAGCGACACACCCTTCTCGGGGCTCAAGGCCGGCGATGCGCTGATCCTTGTCGACCAGGACGTCACCGGGGCGGACCTCGCCGCGGTGGGGCAGGCGTCGGCGGTGATCGTGCTCGCGTCGTGGATGCCGGCCGGGTTGCCGCGTGCCGAGGTGGTGCTGCCGATCGCCACCACCGTCGAGGAAGAAGGCACGCTCACCAACCTGCGTGGTCGGGTCCAGCGCTTCATGCAAGCGAAGGCGGCTCCCGGACTCGCCCGTCCGAGCTGGTTTGTCGCGTCGGACCTGCTGGGCGCCACCGGAGAATCGGCGGCGTACTTCACCGCGGGCGATGTCTTCGCCGCGATGAGCGCGGCGCACGAGGCCTTCGCCGGGTTGAGCTACGACACGCTCGGCATGCGTGGACTCCCGATCGCCGGAGCGATGGCAGGAGCGACCGCATGACCGACGTCCTTCCTGGCGTCCACGCCCTGCTGCTCGCGGCCGACCCGCAGGGGCCAATGAACTTCTGGCCATGGCTCGTGTTCACGGCCATCAAGATGCTGGTGTTCTTCACGATCTACATGCTCGGCGTGGCGTACCTCACGCTCGCGGAGCGGAAGATCTCGGCGTGGATCCAGCACCGGCACGGGCCGAATCGCGTGGGCTGGAGCGGGTTCATGCAGCCGCTCGCCGACGGCGTGAAGAACTTCATGAAGGAAGAGACAATGCCGCCGTACGTGAACAAGGCATTGTTCGTCCTCGCGCCGATGCTCGCGTTCATCCCGGCCATGACCGTGTGGGCCGTGATCCCGTGGGGCGCGCCATGGGCGTCGCCGTGGGGCCGGGTGGAGATGGTGCTCGCGGACCTGCCCATCGGGTTCCTCTTCATCATCGCCATCGCGTCACTTGGCGTGTATGGCATCGTGCTCGCCGGCTGGTCGTCGAACAACAAGTACGCGCTGCTCGGCGGGTTGCGATCGAGCGCCCAGATGGTCTCGTACGAGATCTCGATGGGCCTGTCGCTGATCCCAATCCTGCTCTTCACGGGCAACGTGACGCTGTCGTCGGTCGTGAACTCGCAGGCGAGCATGCACATGTGGAACGTGCTCACGCTCTCGATCGCGTTCCTGCTCTACTTCATCTCCGCATTCGCGGAGACGAACCGGTTGCCCTTCGACATGCCGGAAGCGGAGTCGGAGCTGATCACCGGCTACCACACGGAATACAGCGCGATGAAGTTTTCGCTCTTCTTCATCGCCGAGTACGCGAACATGGCCACGCAGTCGGCGATGCTCGCGACGCTCTTCTTCGGCGGGTGGGACGTGCCCTTCACGCAGGCGGACAACACCGGGGCGGTGTCGTTCCCGCTGGTGCTGCTGTCGATGGCGCTGATGATGGCGAAGACGCTGTTCTTCCTCTTCGTCTACATCTGGGTCCGCTGGACGCTGCCGCGCTTCCGCTACGACCAGCTCATGTCGCTCGGGTGGAAGATCCTGCTGCCGACCGGGCTCGGATACATCATCGTCGTCGCCTCGCTGATGCTCGGCCTCGACGCGGCGGGCATCGAACGCGGCTTTGTGTATGGGCTGATCTTCCTCGGCGTGAACATCGTGCTGGTGGCGCTGTTCATGGTGTTCCTCGACCGAGGCAAGATCCTCAGCGCGGCGTACGGTCGCGCGTCCATCGGTGAACTGCAGCGGCTGCGCGACATCACGACGTCGCGCACGCGGCTCTCGACCACGGCGGGAGACTAGATGGCGATCACGGTGAAGGTGGTGGACCGGCCCATCGAGGAGACGAGCTACGTGCGTGCCACGCTCTCAGGTCTGGCGAACACGCTCAAGCACCTCCTCGATCCGCATCGGGTGACCACGGAGTACCCGGACGAGCGCGAGGCGATTTCCCGGCGCTGGCGCGGGACGCATCGCATGCTCACGACGGAGGACGGGAAGGCGAAGTGCGTCGCGTGCGGCCTCTGCCCGACGGTGTGCCCGGCCAACTGCATCAAGCTGGTGCCCGGCGAGGATGAACAGGGCAATCGCTATCCATTGGTCTTCGAGATCGACGAGTTCCGCTGCATTTTCTGCGGCTACTGCCAGGAGGTGTGCCCGGAGGAAGCGATCCACCTGGGCCGGCACTACGAAAATTCGGAGTTCAATCGCGAGGCCTTCGTCTACGACCTCGAGCGGCTCATGGCACAGACGCATCCCGTGACCGAGCTGTGGGACCCCGCCGACCCGAAGGGGGAGTGATGTCGGACTTTTTCTATCGAGTTCACTTCTACCTCTTTGGCCTGATCGCGATCGCCTCGGCGATCACGTTCGTCACGCGGAAGAGTCCCGTGGCCGCGGCGCTCTGGCTCGTGAACACCATGTTCTGCCTCGCCGCGATCTACGTGATGATGGACGCCCACTTCATTGGCGCGATCCAGGTGCTGGTGTACGCTGGCGCGATCATGGTCGTGTTCCTGTTCGTGCTGATGCTGCTCAATCTCGGGCATCCGGACGAGCTCTCGGACATCCGGGGCAAGTGGGGACGCATCGCGGCGGGATTCCTGGGACTCGCCGTGCTCGCGCAGATCATGGCCCTCGCGGGGACGACGGCGCCCGCGTCGCTCGTGCGTCCGGTGGGAGCGGCCGCGCAGGACCTCTCAGAGCTCAACGCCGTGGGCAGCATCGCCAAGCCGATGTTCACCGATCACCTGCTCGCCTTCGAGCTCACGTCGATCCTGCTGCTCGTC
>JACMLI010000365.1 GCA_014379705.1 Gemmatimonadaceae bacterium | reverse complement strand
CCGGTGGACGAGCTCTCCGCACTGAGTGTCGCATCGTGATCAACGGCACGCACGATCCCGCGCTGCGCTCGTGGGTGGAGTCGGCGAATGACCCCGCGACGGATTTCCCCGTGCAGAACCTCCCGTACGGAGTTTTCCGCACCCGGGAGTCGGAGGCGTGGCGCATCGGCGTCGCCATCGGCGATCGCGTGCTGGACGTCCGCGCGGCCCTCCAGGGAGACCTGCTCGACCGCGACTGGACGGGCGTCCTTGGTGCCTCGCTCAACGCGCTGATGTCCGAGCCGCCAACCCAATGGTCCGCGCGCCGGGCGAGCCTGAGCCGACTCCTGCGTCACGACACCGACGAAGGGAGGAGGGCGGCGAAGCAGGCCGACGTGCTCACGTTCGCGTCAGGCGCCGTTGAGCTCGGGCTCCCGGCCACGATCGGTGACTACACCGATTTCTATGCCTCGGTGCATCACGCCACGAATGTCGGCTCGATGTTCCGCCCCGACCAGCCATTGCTGCCCAACTACAAGTGGGTGCCGATCGGTTACCATGGTCGCGCGTCGTCGATCGTCGTCTCGGGGACGCCGGTGCGGCGTCCGGTCGGGCAATCGAGCGCCGAGCCGGGAGGGCCTCCGACCGTGGGGCCCACACGCCGGCTCGACTATGAACTCGAGCTCGGGCTGTGGGTCGGCGGGGGTAACGCGTTAGGCGATCCGGTCCCGGTGGCGCGCGCTCGCGAGGCGCTGTTCGGCGCCTGCCTGCTCAACGACTGGTCGGCGCGCGACGTGCAGGCGTGGGAGTACCAGCCCCTCGGTCCCTTCCTGGCGAAGAACTTCGCGTCCACCGTGTCACCCTGGGTTGTCACCGCCGAGGCGCTGGCACCCTTTCGGGTGGCCCAGCCGGCGCGCTCCCCCGGCGATCCCGCGCCGCTCCCCTACCTCGTGGATGCTGGCGACCAGGCGGCTGGCGCGCTCGACCTCCAGGTCGAGGTCTCCCTGCAATCCGCACGCATGCGCGAAGGCGGCCTTGCCCCGGTACGACTTTCAGCGAGCCGGGCGACGGACCTGTACTGGACGCCGGCGCAGCTGCTCGCGCACCACACCATGGGCGGCTGCAACCTGCGTCCGGGCGACCTGCTTGGCACCGGCACGATCTCGGGGAGTGCGCCGGAGAGTCGGGGCTGCCTCCTCGAGTTGGCCTGGCGCGGGACGCAGCCCATCGTCCTCCCGACTGGCGAGGAACGCCGATTTCTCGAAGATGGAGACGAAGTGATCATGCACGCGCGGGGCGAGCGTGCCGGAGCAGCGTCGATCGGCTTCGGCGAGTGTCGCGGGACCATCCTGCCTTCACGTTGAGATGCGTTTCGTCCGCCTGATCGACGCGCTTGCGATGACGCTGCTGTTCGCGGCGACGATCGCGGGGGCCGTGGGCCTGGTGTCGAACACCACGCGTCCCGTGGGGCCGGGCCAGTGGTCGGTGCAGGGCGCGCAGCTCGCCTATTGCCTCCTCAGCCTCCTGGTCATGTGGGGATGGCGGAAGCGTCGGGGCTGGATTGGGCCGGTCGCGTGGGCGTGGGCCGTCACGTTCACGTGGGCGGGTGCCGCGGCCTCCAAGTTCTACGGCAATGCCCCGTGGTCGGCGGTCGGGGCTGCGTTCCTTGCGGGGGGCATCATCGCGGCCGTCACCGTCTGGTGGATCACGCAACGCAATCTCCTCGCGCCATTGCCGCCGACCCGCACACCCTAGCTGGCCCCTCGACCTCACAGGAGAACCATGCAGCTCATTTCCACGGACAAGGCGCCGGTCCCGGCCGGCCACTACTCGCAGGGCGTCGTGCACAACGGCGTCGTGTACGTCGCCGGCCAGCTGGCCATCGTGCCCGGGCAGAAGGAGCACCAGGTCGGGAGCATCGGTGAGCAGACCGAACAAACGCTCCGCAACGTGCAGGCGATCCTGCAGGCCGCCGACTCGGACCTCGATCGGGTGCTGCAGATGACGATCTATGTCAGCGATATTTCCCTGTGGGGCGAGGTGAACGCGGCGTATGTTCGCGTGATGGGGAACCACAAGCCGGCGCGCGCAGTGGTGCCGGTGAAGGACCTGCACTACGGGTACCAGATCGAGATCCAGGCCATCGCGGCCACGGGTCGCGCGTAACCCACGCCTTGCCTCACGCGGGAGTCCGCATGCCGAAGCTGTCGATGTTGCTGGTCCTGGCGCTCTGCGCCACGCCGGTCGAGCGCGCACGCGCGCAGGATGCCTATACGATGCGCGAGGAAATGATCCCCATGCGCGATGGGGTGAAGCTCTACACGCGCATCTTCACGCCGGCGAACCAGTCCGGGAACCTGCCGCTGATGTTCATCCGCACGCCGTACGGCATCGGGGGATCGAGCAGCCGTCAGGTGGAAGCCGGCATGGGCTTCCTCGCCAGGGATGGCTACATCTTCGTCTATCAGGACGCCCGCGGAAAGTTCACGTCCGAAGGGGAGTTCGTGATGCTGCGCCAGCCGCGGGCCAACAAGGCGGATCCCAAGGCGATCGACGAGGCGACGGACGCCTACGACTCGATCGACTGGCTGGTGAAGAACGTCCCGCGCAACAATGGTCGTGCCGGCATGACGGGTGTGTCGTATCCCGGTTGGCTCACCGCCGTCGCGATGATGGACCCACATCCCGCGCTCAAGGCCGTGTCGCCACAGGCCTCACCCTCGGACATGTGGCTCGGCGACGATTTCCACCACAACGGTGCCTTCCGGCTCGCGTACGGCTTCGAGTACGCCGTGATGATGGAGTCGGGCCGCGAGACGCAGCGCTTCGCGTTCGACAACTACGACATCTACGACTGGTTCCTCAAGCTCGGCACGCTCGCGAACGTCAACAAGAACCACCTGAAGGGAAAGATCCCGACCTGGAACGACTTTTCGCAGCGTCCCGACTACGACGCGTTCTGGCAGGGGCAGGGCATGGCTCCGCTGCTCAAGAAGCCGGTGACCGTCCCGAACCTGAACGTCGCGGGCTGGTGGGACCAGGAGGACTTCTACGGACCGATCACGATCTATCGGGAGTTGGAGAAGCACGACGCCGGGAACAACAAGAACTGGCTCATCGTCGGCCCGTGGTTCCACGGGGGCTGGATGCGCGGAGAAGGCAAGTCGTTAGGTCCGATCCAGTTCGAGGAGGCGACGGGCCCGTTCTTCCGCGATTCGGTGATGGCGCCGTTCTTCGCACATTACCTGCACGACAAGCCGGCCCCGCGTCTTGCCGAGGCGATCGTGTTCGAGGCCGGCTCGAACAAGTGGCGTCGGTATGACGCCTGGCCGCCAAAGGCCGGCAGCTCGCCGCGCAACTTCTACTTTGCCGCGAACCACGGGCTTTCCACCGAGCCGCCGAAGGGGAACACGCCGCAGTTCGACAGCTACGTGTCTGACCCGAACAAGCCGGTGCCGTATCGCCAGACCCCGATCCCGGCAACGTTCAGCCAGGGCTCGACCTGGTCCACGTGGCTCACGGACGACCAGCGCTTTGCCGCGAGCCGCCCGGACGTGGCGGTCTGGCAGACTCCATCCCTCACCGAAGACCTCACGATCGCTGGCGACATCTCCGTGACCCTGCACGCCGCGATCAGCGGGAGCGATGCAGACTGGGTGGTCAAGCTGATCGACGTCTATCCAGACACGGGCATGACCGAGCCGCGAATGAACGGCTACCAGTTCATGGTCTCCAACGAGGTGTTCCGGGGCCGGTATCGCAAGAGCAACTCGAAGCCCGAGGCCATCGTACCGGGGAAGGTGACCGACTACACGATCGACCTGCATACCCAGGCCTACACGTTCAAGAAGGGCCACCGGGTGATGGTGCATGTGCAGAGCAGCTGGTTCCCGCTGATCGACCGGAATCCGCAGAAGTATGTGCCGAATATTTTCGAGGCGAAGGACAGTGACTTTATGGTCTCCACGCAACGTGTCTACAGATCGGCCGCTTACCCGTCTCGAATTGTGCTCCCGGTGGTCTCGCGCGTCGCGCAGTAGCAGGCGGGCAGGCGGGCAGGCGGGCAGGCGGGCAGGCGGGCAGGCGCCGCAACGGCAATGCAGCGAAATGATGAACCCCGGGACACGGTGATGTCTCGGGTTTTCTCTGTGGGATGTAGCGTGCTGCATGATTCACAAATCATCCTCATCGAGCGCGCCATTCGAGAAACTCCGAGTCTGGCATGACGCCGTCGCGTTCGCCGTCCTGGTGTACCGCCTCACGGCAGCGTGGCCGGCGTCTGAGAGATACGGTCTCACGTCGCAAGTCAGGCGGGCCTGCGTCAGCGTGGTGGCCAATCTCGCCGAGGGAAGTGCGCGCCTGGGCAAGCGGGCCTTCCATGCCTTCTGCCAGATCGCCTACGGTTCACTGAAGGAGGTGGAAGCCCTCCTGCACGTGGCCGTGGCCCTGG
>JACMLI010000364.1 GCA_014379705.1 Gemmatimonadaceae bacterium | reverse complement strand
CGGGCCGTCGTCCTCGCCAGCATCGCCGCCGGGGCGGCGCTCATGGGTGTGGGGTATCTCGGCCGCCGCGCCGAACTCAGGGCCCCGCTGGCCACCGGCATCCTCCCGATCATCACGCCGTACATCGACATCGAGGTCGCGGAGGGTGTGCTGGCTGTGATGGAGCGTCTCCCGGCCGATCGGGTGACCCTCGTGCTCCACACCCTCGGCGGCTGCGTCACCGCCTGCGTCCTGATCGCCAACGCGCTGCGACAGTTTCGGGACTCGACCGCGATCGTCCCCTACATGGCGATCTCTGGGGGCACCCTCATCGCCCTGAGCGCGACGCGCCTCGAGATGGGCGGGCGCGCCTCGCTGTCGGCCGTCGATCCCCAGATCATGGGCCAGCGGGTCAAGCACCTCGCGGAAGCCAAGGATAAGCCGAGCCTCGCGTCGCTCGCCAGGGAGTACGAGGTGGCGATGCGCAAGTACGTCCGGGACTTGCTCGGCGAGCACCTCCCCGAGGAGCGCGTGGCCCCGGCGATGGACCTGTTCATGGGCGACCACGCCCCGCATGAGTGGCCGATCCAACGGCCCGAAGTCGAGGAGCTCGGGATCGCGGTGGGACCCGCGGCGAGCAAGTGGGCGGCGATGGTCGACGCCCACCGAGGCCGTCGCTGGTAACAGCGCGGTCGCGCAGTCACGAGATGGAGATACAACAATGAAGAAGATCGCATTTTTCAACTGGAAAGGCGGCGTGGCCACCACCACGCTCGCCGGGCACACGTGCATCTACGCCGCGGAGCGCGGCCTCCAGGTCGCGGGCGCGACGCTGGGCGGGCGGCATGACCTTCGGCCCGCGCTCATTCGGGGCGGCCTGCCGTGGCACGACGTGTTGGAGGACCTGCCGATCGCCGGTGACTTGCTCGTCATGGATGTCTCGTCGCAGGCGGACTGCCTCGACGTGCTGCGTCCTGACCTCTGGGTCATGCCAATGTGCTATCGCACCGCCTACGAGAACGCCACGCGCAGCGTGCCGGCCCTCGTGGGCCCGGTGCTGTGGGTGTGGAGCCTCGGGTCCGCCTGGCGGCACGAGGTACCCGCGCACCTTCGTGATCGTGTGTCGATGTCGTCGGTGATCATTCCAGTCAGCCGCGCCATCGCCGAGTGCGCCGAGACGGGCCTCGCCGCATGGGGGACCAGGGTCGGCGCCCGCTCACCGGGTGCACGCGCGATCCAACAGCTCGCCGCGGACCTCCTGGGCCGCGTCGGCCTCGCGTCGATGTTGACGCAGGCGCGCGCACTACCCCGCTTCGCCGGCCCGATGCCCTCGCTATTCGACGGCAGGGGCCTGAGCGCACGCACGAACGCAGCTCGCCCCCGCCTCGCGACGTACTTCGACGCACCCGCGAGCGCGGCCTGACAGGGATCGTCCGATGAAGGCCCAGGACGTCGACAATTTCCTCGCGCGCTGGTTGGCGACCCTATCGCCGGCCTTCGCTCCCGCGTATGTCGATGGATACTTCCGTCGCCACCGCACGGAGATCGAGGCGCTCGTCGTCCGCGCGCTCGCCGAGCGGGCAGCCCGACACGGCGAGCGCCCCGAGGATGCTGTGGACTTCCTGGCCTACGACGCCGTCATCGCGGCGCAACGGCTTGTGGACGCGCGGCCGGACCGTCAGGTGCTCCAGCTCCTGATGCGTGATGTCGATGCACAGTTCTCGGAGGGCTACGCCGAGTGGGCCGTATACGGTAACTTCGCCGTCGAGTACGTCGATACTCGCACCGAGGCGATCCTGCTGCGAGACGCGGGCTGGGATGTGATGCCACTCCTCGTCGATAGCCCATCGCTGGCGATCATCGCTGGCGGCCACCTGGTGGCGCTGCGCGACCCAATGGGCTGGCTCAACATTCACCCGGACCGCAGAGGCACGCTCAATCACCTGTATGCCGACATCCGACGGGCTGAGGAAAAGACCGTGGACTTGCGCGAGGCGGTCGGCATCCGGGCGAATACGAAAGAGCGGCTGGCGAAGTACGCAATCGCCATGTGGAAGCGGGCGCGCAAGGCAACAAAACAAGTCACGGCGCCGCGGAACGCGGCCGCCCGGAGATGACCCCATGCAGATCACGTCCATTTCCAGGCAGCGACTCGGCGACCGGATCTGCACCCTCGGCGATCGCAATGCGTGTTCGATGGTGTTGGCGGCATGCCGACGAGGCTCATCTGCCCTCGGCTATTCCAAGCTGATCACCTACACCCTCGCTTCGGAGCCGGGCACGTCGCTTCGCGCGGCGGGCTGGGTGGAGGTCGCAAAGGTGAAGGGACGCGCGTGGCACTGTGCGTCGCGTCCACGCGCTGCGCGGGAGAGCCCGGACAAGCGCTGGTGGGAGCCGCCCTCGTCCTCTCGATCGCCACGAAGTCCCACGGCCGCCCTTGGCGAGGCGATCGGTCATGTCGTTCCCTGAGGTCTTATCGTATGCGCATCGGTACCTTCGCTCGTCTCGCTTTCGGCGGCGTCCTCCTCACCGAGTGCGGCGCGGCGCTGCACCGTTTCGAGGCGAGGCGGCGTCTCTTCGAGGCCGCAGCTCGCCGCGCCTACGACCTGGGGCGCCCGCTCGTCGTGGTCGGCGACCCGGACGCCGGCGCACACACTCGCCTCGTTCGGGCCTATGGTTGCGGCGATCTGTGTCTCGACCTTCAGGGGTGCCCGATGTGCCAGGTCATGCAAGCGGCTGACTTGACCGCTGGGCCTGTACCCGGGGTCGCCGATGACTCGGCCGTCGTATTCGTCTCGTGCGTTCTGGAATACGTCGCGGATCCCGAGGCAGCATTTCGCGAGTTGCAGCGCATGGCGGGGGCGAGAGAGAACCTTTTCATCGTATTCGTGGAACCATGGACCCTTACCGCGGCGCTCTATCCGGGAGCACGGTGGGCCGGGGGGCCGGACGGAGAGCGTGTGTCGATGGCGCCGGTCAACGCCGTCAGAAAACGAGCCACTGTCGGCGGCTTGCTTGGGCTGTTCGCGCTCGCAGTGTGGCCGAGAGCGCGCGAACGGTGATCGTTGGCGACGGGCTGCTGTGCGATAGATGATCCAGGTCGACTGATAATTAGCGCGCTGCTCGAATCTACTGGTCTTCGGTATGTGCATAGATGCGCGGTGCCCGGCGCGAAAGTAGGCACAGCTGTGATCCGCATATTGCGGTAGAGTTTGCTGAAGTGGGCGCTGTGTGGAGCACGGCGTCAGAGGGAGGGTTGGGTGATGGGATCGAACGGTCTGGCAGAGGGAGACGCCTCCAACGCGCGGGATCTCGCGCGCCCCGGGACAGAATTGCCCCATGTGCTGTACATGGACGACTTCGCGCGGGTGCTGAATTGCAGCCCCACGGCCCTACGGAAGCGTGTTTCGCGGGGGGATGCCCCCAAACCGATCCGGCTTGGCGGCCGGCTTGCATGGAGCCGCGCGATCGTGCTTGGCTTCCTCTCGGAGATCCATGGCGCGCAGAGACAGCCCGCCATGAAAATCAACGCTCAGACCTACAGCTACGACGCCTCCCGCATGCTCGTCACCTTCACCCTCCAGATCAAAGGCCAAGCACGCCAGCGCATCCGCAAAGTCGCGCCCGAGGGCCTCGACCACGCGAGCTCGCTCGTGTGGGGAAAGCGTCTTGAGGGTGAAGTGCTGCGCGAGTTTATGGGTGAGAAGAAAGAGGACAAACACGAACGTACTGCAACCATTCCCGCACCCGCACCTCTGCCGCGCTCGATCAAGAATGCGCCCCGTCGGGTACCCACGCTCGCCGAATACTGGGACAGATTCTCGGTCCAGTACGTTGCCAAGCAGAAGCCGGCGACGCAGCGCGGCTACATGTCGATCTGGGCGAATTACCTTCGTCCCACGCTCGGAGACCTGCCGCTCGACATGATCGACAGGCCGTCCCTGGCCAGGCTCAGGGAGAGGCTCGAGCGGCTCCCGTCGCTCAGCTCTCGCAATCAAGTCTTGTACAAGCTCAAGACTATTTTCACGACGGCCGAGGACGACTATGTGATCGAGGACGTGCCGGCGATCAAGGTCTACAAGGAGCCCAAGAAGCCGGACCCGATCGTGTACACGGAGGAGGAAGCGGATCGTTTGATCGACGCCGGGCTCGCGGATGAGCGCGACAACGCGGCGATCATCCTCCTGCTCATGCACTGCAGCTTGCGGGTCTCCGAGGTCTGCGCGCTCCGATGGAGCGACGTCGACTTCCGTCGCAAGCTGGTCACCATCAGCCACAACTACAGCGCAGGGGAGGATGCGACGCCGAAAGGCGTCGAGTCCGCTCCCGTCGGGCTCACCCCGGCGCTGGCGGCTGCGCTCCGGGCGTTGCCCCGAGACCACGAACACGTGCTCGTCCGAACCTACAAGGGCGAGATCACGCACCATAGTGCCCACACGATCCGCAGCCGCCTGAATGCCATGCAGAAGGCTGCGGGGCTCCCCGAGACCGGGCCGCACTTCCTCCGGCACTCGGGGATCACGATCATGGCCGACCGCGGCCTCGATGTCTGGAAGCTCCAGGCACACGCCAGGCACAAGCGCATCGCCACGACGCAGCGCTACGTGCACATCGTCAAGGAGACAGCGGTCATCGATGCCGCGGCGATTTGGGGCCAGGCCAAGCCCGCGGCCAAAACCAGGCCCAAACGGCCAAAAGGCGCCGGAAACAGCGCCACACTGACGAACTGAGTCGATTCTCGACTTCAAGCCCAAGCCAAGCCGCCTTCCTCCAAAAGCCCCCCTTCCGCGAAACGCCGTGGATCTCCAACAATCGGGGCTTTTGAGGGGGAGGCGGTCTGCCCAGGAGTGGTCAGGAGTGGTCAGGATGGCCCAAAGTTGGCCCAAAAATGAAGCTCGATCCTGTGTCTTTAGTGACGGCCTCGATCGGATCCACGTGGCGGCGGTGGCCGGATCCACATTGGGGCCCGGTCGCGACGCACGAACGATAGCGCCCCCCAAGCGTGCGGTGTGGATCACATTTCGGACTACATGTCTCGAGCAGGCACCCAAGCAGGATGGGCTGGCACCTGGGGGCGTCCCGCGAGCTATGCGACGGCAGCCGCGCAGCGGACAGCAGCCGCGGAGGTGTGGGGCTGGCCGTCTCCGGTCGTGGCGCTTGGCGGAGGGTCAGGCAGCGAGGCAGTCGAACGCGCCGTCCGCCGTCCCGACGCTCGGGCAGCAGCTCGCGCTCGGCCTCGCGGACTTCGCTAACGACAAGCCCGACGACGACACCGAATCCTCGCCGCGCCCGCGCCGCCTCGGGTGGGCCAAGCTCCTCGCCCGCGTGTTCCTCCCGCACAGGTCTTGTTGTTCCCCGGGTCCCCCGGCTGACCGCGCGCTCTGGCGTCGCGTTCACCCTCGCATGGCGCTCGTGTTCACCCCTGCATGGCGCTCGCACGGCCGAGGCGGTCGAGGAGATCGCCTCCGGCACCCACCTCGTACAACACGTTCCAGAACTCGATGATCGAAGCCGTCGCGCTCCAGCTTCACCAAACGGCCCGCGTCCGTGGACCATCGCCTCTCTGGTACTCGACCCGCCGGCAGAATTCCCGCCTGAAGCGTCGACAACGCGAGACGGCAGCAGGCTTCAGCCTTTTCTGCCACGTGGTCAAATGGTTAAGGACGATATCATCACGCGTGCCGCATCGGAGACGTGCGTCGCTCCTGAGTTTGCTCACGACCTCGATGTCGGCGTCTGGGAATCGCGGAGGTCGTCGGCGTGTCAAAGTGCGCAGGTGAACAGTTCACCGCCAGACGCGCGGGCGGCGTGTGATCTCTTGATCGTCGGGGGCCGGATACTCGATCTTAGTGCGGCATCGGGAGTGCTCGATGACACCGCAATCGTTATCCGCGGCGGGATCATCGTCGCGATTGGCGCCTCGTCCGAGGTTGACGCGGTGTGGGTACCGACGCGGCGGATCGACGCTGCGGGCCACGTCGTGACGCCGGGTTTCGT
>JACMLI010000045.1 GCA_014379705.1 Gemmatimonadaceae bacterium | reverse complement strand
AGGGCGCTCGTTGCCCGCGCGATTGCCTCGCGACGCCCCGCCGTCGAACACGACTGGCGCGCGTCGGGCATTGGCGGACCGACCTTCGCGTTCGCCGCCGTCCTTCCCATCGTGCGGGAAGACGAGCCTCCAGCCGCGCTCCTGATCGTCGGCGACGCGCGCGACCCGTTCGCAGCACTCGACGACACCTTCCTCGTCGCGCTCGGTCGCCAGATTGGTGGTGCGCTGGAAGGGGCCGAGCTCACGCGTCGCCTAACGGCACGCTCCGCCGAGCTGACGCGGCTGTCCGCGCGCATGATCGGGCACCACGAGGCAGAGCGACGGCGCATCTCGCTCGAGCTGCATGACGAGACCGCGCAGGTCTTCTCCGTCGTGAAGCTCCAACTCGGCGTCCTGCGCGAACGCGTCGATCCGGGGACGGCGGAGCACCTCGCGCGAGTCCTCGAACTCGTGGACACCGGCATGCAGTCGATACGCGATGTCACCGAGACCCTCCGGCCCTCGCTGCTCGATGATCTGGGCCTGCTCCCGGCGATCCGTTCGCTCGCGGCCGACTACCCGCGGCGGAGCGGGATCGCCGTGCGCCTCGATGCGCCGGACGAGTTGCCGGCGCTCGACCCTGACGCGGAACTGGCGCTCTTTCGCGCGATGCAGGAGGCCCTGTCCAACGTCGCCCGCCATGCGGGAGCCGAACGTGTGGAGGTGCGGCTGACGAGTGAGGGCGGGATCGTGGAGCTGGACGTGAGGGACGACGGGCTTGGCTTCCCTGCCGACGCCGACCTGGCGCGCTTCGAACGCGAGGGACACCTGGGACTCGCCGGAATGCGCGAGCGGATTGCATCGTTAGGTGGCACGGTGCAGGTCGCGCCAGCGGAGCCCCGTGGTGCGCATGTGCGCATCCGCCTCCCGGTCAGCGCCCCACACGCGGGCGACATGGCGATGTCACGCCCGGCCCAGCTGGCGGGTCCATGACGACACGCGCGGGCATGATCCGGGTGATGGTCGCCGATGATCACAGCATCGTCCGCGAGGGGATTCGACAGGTGCTCCAGGGCGCCGAGGGATTCGAGGTCGTCGGCGAAGCGACGACGGGCGTCGAGGCGGTGGCGCTGACAGAAGCGCTCCGACCCGACGTGCTGTTGCTGGACATAACGATGCCCCGGGCATCGGGGCTCCAGGTGGTGGGGACGATTCGCGCGCGGGCCCCGGAGACCCGCATCCTCATGCTCAGTGTGCACGACAACACGGAGTACGTGCTGGAAAGCGTGCGCGCCGGAGCCCACGGCTATCTGCGCAAGGACACGACACCCTCGGATCTGCGGGACGCCATCCGGACCGTGCATGGCGGCGGCGCGTTCTTCAGTCCGCAGCTCGCGCATCACCTGACAGCGGCGATCGGCGAGGCGGTGCGGACACCAGGCGCCGCGTCCAGCGTTCCCTCTGTGGAATCCCTGACGAATCGCGAACGCGAAGTGCTGGCCCTGATCGCGAAAGGGCGCATGAACAAGGAGATCGGACTGGATCTGGGGATCAGCGTTCGCACCGTCGAGACACACCGCGACAGCCTGATGCGCAAGCTGCAGATCCGCACGACGGCGGGGCTGACGCGCTTCGCGCTCGAAGCTGGCCTGCTCGGCGCGTGACAGGAGGCGGGCACGCCGGCACATTCTTATCATGCCGCCATTGAACTGCCCGAAACCGGATCGTGCGCGCGTAGGTGCGCACCCGCGTGCCAGCCTGCTGTCCGTCGCGACGCTCCTCACGCTGGTCGCGTCGCCAGGCCACGCCCAACGCGCCGTCACCGCTCCCTCCGCGGTCGCCGACGGCACCATTCCGTCGTTCGATCTGGGGCGGTCGCCTCTCCTGCTGCGCGGCGACGCGAGGCCTAACGTCTACCTCGCCTCGGCCGGACGACGCAGCATTGCCATGGGCACCGAAGACGGGCGCTTCGAGCTCTGGAGCTGGCCGATCAAGTGGGCGCACGACGTGCAGCTTTCGTTCCGCGTGCCCAAGTACGCCGCCGCGATCCCGGCGCGCGATGTGGCCCGCTCGGTGGAGGTGCGTCCCGAGGGCGTGACGATCAGCTACGCATACGAAACCTTCACCGTGCGCCAGCACGTCTTCACGCCACTCGAAGACCCGGCCGTCGTGATGCTCCTCGAGGTGGAATCGGTGCGTCCGCTCGACGTCATCGTCTCCTTCACCCCGGACGTGCACCTGGCGTGGCCTGCGTCGTTAGGTGGCCAGTACCTGGTGTGGAACCAGGAGGCCCGCGCCTTCCTGTTCTCGGAGAGCCGTCGGAAGATCAACGCCTTTTTCGGATCCCCGGCGATCACGCAGGCTTCGGACGTCCCGGCCCATCAGCTCACGGCGTCCCCTCCACAATTCGTGATCGGCGTCGGCAGCAGCGAAGCGCGCTACACCGCGCCACGACTCGGCGAGCCGCCGGGCGGAAACATCAATCAGCGGGTCGCCTTCATCCCGATCGTTCTGGCCGGTGGCGAGATGCCGCGTGATTCGGCGCGCGCCCTCTACGCACGGCTGCTGGCCCCGGGGGCGATCGAGCGCGCCTGGAAACGCCGCGTCGCGCACGCGGACTCGATCCGCCTGACGACGATGCGCATCACGACCCCCGACACGATGCTCAATCGCGCCGTCGAGTGGGCGAAGGTGAACCTCGACGAAGCGATGGTGTGCAATCCGGATCTGGGCTGCGGACTCGTCGCCGGGTACGGCCTCTCCGGTGCGGCCAGCGATCGGCCGGGGTTCGGCTGGTTTTT
>JACMLI010000363.1 GCA_014379705.1 Gemmatimonadaceae bacterium | reverse complement strand
TCGGGATCGAAGACGGCGAGTCCGGCGGCGGCGCCGGGGCTCGCCGGGAGTCCCACGGCGATCGGCGTCGCGCGCGCCGAGGGATCGATGACCGGATGCAGGAGCTGGTCGAGCTGCGACGCGTTGACGCGCATGATCGCCTCGCGGGAGGTGATCAGCCCCTCGTCGACCATGTCGCCCGCGATGCGCACGGCAGCGGCAGCGGTTCGTTTGCCAGTGCGCGTCTGCAGCAGGTAGAGCGTGCCACGCTCCACGGTGAACTCGAGGTCCTGCATGTCGCGGAAGTGCCGTTCCAGCACGTCCTGGATGCGCAGCAGCTCCGTGTAGGCCCCGGGCAGCCGGTCGGCCATCCCCGCGATTTCGAGGGGCGTCCTGATGCCCGCCACGACGTCTTCGCCCTGGGCATTGATCAGGAACTCGCCGTAGAACTCGCGCACACCGGTGCTCGGGTCGCGGGTGAAGGCCACGCCGGTGCCCGAGTCGTCGCCGAGGTTGCCGAACACCATCGCCACCACGCTGACGGCGGTGCCAAGCGTATCGGGGATGCTGTTCACGCGCCGGTAGTCGACCGCCTTCTTGAGCGTCCAGGAATTCCAGACCGCCTCGATCGCCCCCCAGAGCTGCGTGCGCGGCTCCATGGGAAAGCCGGCGCCGGTCTTGTGCCGGATGAGCCCCTTGTATTCCTCCACGAGGTTGCGGAGGGCGTCTTCCGAGAGCTCGGCGTCGGAGCTGACGCCGGCCGTGATCCGCTTCGACTTGAGCAGGTGCTCGAAGTCATGAATGGGGACGCCGAGCACCACGTCGCCGTACATCTGGAGGAAGCGGCGGTACGAATCGTAGGCAAAGCGTGCATTGCCGGACTGCTGGGCGAGCCCCTGCACGGTGCGGTCGTTGAGCCCGAGGTTGAGGATCGTCTCCATCATGCCCGGCATCGAGACCGCCGCGCCGGAGCGCACGCTCACGAGCAGGGGATGCCTGGGGTCACCGAACCCGCGGCCCGTGGCGGCTTCGAGCTTCGCCAGGTGTTCCTCGACCTCGGTCTCGAGGCCGTCGGGGCGTGTCCGGCCCGCGAGAAAGGTGAGGCAGGTCGGGGTGGCAATGGTGAAGCCAGGGGGCACGGGCACGCCGATGTTGGTCATCCCGGCGAGGTTGGCCCCCTTGCCTCCCAGCAAGGCCTTCATCTCGCGAGTGCCGTCGGCTGTACCGTTCCCGAAGAAGTAGACCAGCCGCGTCATCGCCCGTCCGTGTGGAGAGCCTCAATGTCGTCGCTCCGGCGAACGCCGGAGCCCCGTGTCGTTCGCGAGGGCGTCGAGGAGTGCGCCCTGCTAGCAGTCTTTCCCGGCTCGCATCAGGTCCACCAGGGGCGCAGCGGTAGGGTAATCGCCCGAGAAGCATGCGTGGCAGAACCCCTGCGGGCCACCAGGCACGGCGTGCAGCATGCCCTGCAGCGACAGGTAGCCGAGGGAATCCACGCCGATCTGCTTCGCGATCCCCTCGAGCGTATGCGTGTGCGCGATGAGCTCTTCGCGATTCGGCGTGTCGATGCCGTAGTAACAGGGCCCGGTGATCGGTGGCGAGGAGACGCGCATGTGCACCTCGCGCGCGCCCGCCGCCCGGATCAGCGAGACGAGTCCACGCGTCGTCGTTCCGCGGACGATGGAGTCGTCCACCATGACCACGCTCTTGCCGACCAGCACTTCCTTCACGGCGTTGTACTTCACCTTCACCTTGGCATCGCGCCCGGACTGCGTCGGCTGGATGAACGTGCGGCCGATGTAGTGGTTGCGGATCAGTGCGAGTTCCAGCGGGAGTCGGGATTCCTCGGCGTACCCGAGGGCCGCGGCATTCGACGAATCGGGCACGGCGAAGACCAGGTCCGCGGTGGGTGCGGGTTGTTCGCGCGCCAGTTGGCGGCCGAGGGCGCGTCGCGCGCGATCGACCGAGCCGCTGAAGACGTAGCTGTCGGGGCGAGCAAAGTAGACGTGCTCGAACACGCAGCGCGCGAGCGGCTTGGACTGCGGGAACACCTGCGACGACCGCAACCCGCGGCTGTCCATGGCGACGATCTCACCGGGCATCACCTCGCGCATGAGGGTCGCGCCCACGATGTCGAGCGCGCACGTCTCGGACGCCACCACGTACCCGTCGCCCAGCGTGCCGATGACCAGCGGGCGGAAGCCGTGCGGGTCACGGGCAGCGAGCAGCGTCTCACCGATGATGACGACCAGGCAATACGCTCCCTCGACACCATCCAGGGCCTCGGCGAGCATCTGTTCCGGCTCGGTGCTGCGGGAGCGAGCCAGCCGGTGGACGACGACCTCGGAGTCCATGGTAGAGGCGAAGATCGAGCCCGCCTCCTCGAGATCGTCGCGGATCTCCGTGGCATTGGTGATGTTGCCGTTATGCGCGAGGGCGACGTGCCCCCCCTTGAAGCGCGCGAGCACCGGCTGCGCGTTGTCGAGCGTCGATGAGCCGGCGGTGCTGTAGCGCGTGTGCCCGATCGCGAGGACGCCGGGCATGGACTCCATCTCCTGTGCCGACAGGCCCTCACTCACCAGTCCCATCTTGCGCGACCCGCGCGCGATGTGGTTGCCGTCGACGGACACGATGCCGGCCGACTCCTGCCCGCGATGCTGCAGGGAATAGAGGCCCAGGTGGGTGATAGCGGCCGCATTCGGTTGGCCGTAGACACCAAAGATCCCGCACATGTCAGCTGTCTCCCGAAACGGCCAGGGCCATCTCGTCCGTCGAAATGGCCACGCGCGTCATGAGTCGCGGAATGGCCTCGTGAAATGCCGCGGCGAGCCGGGCGATGGGCGTACGCCACTGGGACGGTCCCACGGCTACGATGAACTCTCCGCCACGCGGCCCCACGGTGCCGACTTGCCGCGCCGGTACTCCGTGTTTCTGTGCGAAGTGCATGACCGCCGCCGGATCGGGCGTGGAAACCACCACGCGCGCCTGCGCCTCACCGAACAACAGGGCCCGCCTGGAGAGGCGTTCCCAGGCTGACAGGTCCACATCAACCCCGAACGGCTCCTCCTGGTTCATCATCGCGCTCTCGGCGAGCGCGACGGCGAGCCCACCATCGCTGCAGTCATGGGCGGATTGCACGGCGCCGGCATGGATGGCCTCGAGCAGCGCTTCAATGAGGGCGCGCTCGCGTTCGAGATGGCAGGCCGGGGGCGCGCCCACGGTCTGGCCGTGAATGCGCGACAGGTACTCGCTCGCTCCCAACTCGTCCGTGGGCTCGCCGAGCAGGACGATGGCATCTCCCGGATTACGGAAGGCGCCACCCACCACGAGGTCGACGTCGGGGACGAGGCCAACCATGCCGATGGTCGGCGTGGGGTAGACCGCACCCGTGGGGCTTTCGTTGTAGAACGAGTCGTTGCCTCCCGTCACGGGGGTGCCTTACGCGGTTCTGTCTTCGCCCATGACGCCCACCGCCTCCCTGAACTGGTAGAAGACTTCGGGCCGTTTGGGGTTCCCGAAGTTGAGGCAGTTGGTGATGGCCATGGGGCGCGCGCCGGTGCACGCCACGTTCCGCGCGGCCTCGGCGACGGCAATGCGTCCGCCGGTGCGCGGCTCGAGGTGGACATAACGACCGTTGCAGTCCGTCTTGAGCGCGATCGCCTTGCGCGTGCCGGGAATGCGCACGACGGCGGCGTCACCATGCCCGGGGCCAACCAGCGTGTGGCCGCGCACCGTCGAATCGTACTGACGGTGGATCCAGTGCTTGCTCGCGATCGTGGGACTCGACAGCAGTTGCTCAAGCGTCCAGATCGCGTCCTGCTCCTCGGGGCGCTCCGGGATCGCGTGCACGTCCACGGCGCGCTGGCGCTGCACCGCGTCGCCCTCGCGCGCCTCGGGATGATAGACCGGGCAGTCGGTCACCAGGCGCGACCCGGGGAACTCGGCCACGACCTTGTCGCCCTCGGTCACGCGATACACAGGCTCGGCGATGACTTCGCCGATCACTGCAGCGACCAGGTCCCACTTCTCCAGGATGTCGCGCACCGCGTCTTCATGGCCGCGCTTCGCGACGACGAGCATGCGCTCCTGGGACTCGGAGAGGAGGATCTCGTAGGGCGTCATCCCCGGCTCGCGCACCGGCACCTTTGTGGTGTCGATCGTGACGCCCACGTCGCCACGCTCCGCCATCTCGGCCGACGACGACGTGAGGCCGGCGGCACCCATGTCCTGGATCGCGACGATGTGTCCGCTCTTGATCAACTCGAGGCTCGCCTCGAGCAGGAGCTTCTCGGTGAACGGATCGCCCACCTGGACCTGCGGGCGTCGCGCCTCGCTCTCGGCCGTGAGGTCCTCCGATGCGAACGACGCGCCGTGAATGCCATCTCGCCCCGTGCGCGCGCCAACGGCAATGATCGGGTTGCCCACGCCCTCGGCCTTGGCGCGAATCAGCTCCTCTTCCCTGAGCAGGCCCACGCACATGGCGTTGACCAGGGGATTCCCTTCGTACGCCGGGTCGAACACGACCTCGCCGGCCACGGTCGGAATGCCCACGCAGTTGCCATAGTCGCCGATGCCCTTGACGACGCCGGCGACGAGCCAGCGCACCCGGGCACTCTCCAACGATCCGAAGCGGAGCGAGTTGAGCAGCGCGATGGGGCGCGCGCCCATCGTGAACACGTCGCGCAGGATCCCGCCCACGCCCGTCGCAGCCCCCTGGTACGGCTCGACGGCGGACGGATGGTTGTGCGACTCGATCTTGAAGGCGACCGCCAGTCCGTCACCGATGGAGATCACGCCAGCGTTCTCTCCCGGGCCCTGCAACACGTGCGGCGCCTTCGTCGGGAGGGTGCGCAGGATAGGGCGCGAGTGCTTGTACGAGCAGTGCTCGCTCCAGAGCGCGGAGATGACGCCGAGTTCCGTGAAGGTGGGCGTACGGCCCAGCATGTTCACCAGGCGATCGTACTCCTCCGTGGTGAGGCCATGCTCGGCGACCAGCGCCGGGGATATGACCGGATCGCCGGGGCGTGGCGTCGCACCCATCAGAACTTGAGGCCGAACATGGAACGCACGAAGCCGCGGATCGCGCTCTGGTCCACGTGTTCCAGCATCTCCAGCTCACCCTTGTCGAGCCACAGGCCATGGCACTCGGGGCACTTGTCGATCTTCATGTGGTGGAACTCGGTTTCCACGAGGTCGGCGCCGCACTTGGGACACTTCATGTAGTGCGAACGGCGCTCGGCGCGGCCACGCTCGGCATCGAGGCGGGTGCGCTGCTCCTTGATGAGTTCCGCGTCCTGCTTGACGAAGTATTCGTCTTCGTTGCGACTGGGCTTGGATTCGGACATGGCTCTATGGGTCGGGTAGTCGGGTGGTCGGGTGGTCGCGTGGGCTTCTTCGTCAGGCGCTGACTCTTGCCAGCACGGATTCGAAGAGACCCAGGCCGTCTCTGGAACCCAGCAGGGCGTCGATGGCGTTTTCCGGGTGTGGCATAAGGCCGAGCACGTTGCCGCGTTCGCTGATGATGCCGGCGATGTTGTCCATGGAGCCGTTCGGGTTGGCCTCATCGGTGACGTGGCCGTTCGCATCGGCGTAGCGAAACACGACCTGGCCGTTCTCCTCGAGGCGCTGCAGGCCGTCGGCGTCGATCGTGAAGCGGCCGTCGCCATGGGCGATCGGCACCCGAAGCAGCTGGCCCTTGTGGTACTGGTTCGTGAAGCGCGTATCCGCGGTCTCGACGCGGAGCGTGACGGGCATGCTTCGAAACTGCAGGCTCGCGTTGCGGAGCAGGGCACCCGGCAGCAAGTGCGCTTCGCAGGCGATCTGGAAGCCGTTGCAGATGCCGATCACGGGGCCCCCGGCGCTCGCGTGCGCGATGACTTCCTGCATGATCGGGCTGAAGCGGGCGATCGCACCGGCACGCAGGTAGTCGCCGTAGCTGAATCCTCCGGGGAGGATGATCACGTCGGCGCCCTGGAGGTCGTGGTCCTTGTGCCAGAGCCGCACGGCGGACGCGCCTAACGGCCCGGTGACGCAGTCGTAGGCGTCCCCGTCACGGTTGGTACCGGGAAAGACGACGATGCCGAACTTCATGCGGCGTCCACCCCGGCGATCTCGTAGTCCTCGGTCACAGGATTCGCGAGCAGCTTGTCGCACATCGTACGCACCGAGGCGAGCGCGCCATCGGACGACGCGGCGTCGACATCCAGCACAACGTGGCGCCCCACGCGGGCATCGGCGACGGCCGAGAAGCCGAGGGCGTGCAGGGCATCTGCCACGGCCTTTCCCTGGGGATCCAGCAGTCCCTTGCGAGGGACGATATGCACGGCAACGCGAAAACGGGACATGCCCGGGCGTCCTCTAGGTGGAGTGGGGGGGAGTGGGGCCGGTCAACTGTTCCTCACGACGTTCCGCCCGCGGACGACGCCGACGACGGCGGCGCCGCGGAGGACCATCGATGCCGTCGTCATCATGATCGAACTCGCCCTGCGGCAACCGGCCGAGGAGCCCGAAGAAGACGGTGCGTGCCAGGCCGTAGACCACGTAGCCCATGAGCGCCGGGAAGAAGAACTGCCGTGGGAGGAAGATCACGCCGACGATCGTGCCAAACACGAGCAGCGACCCAAGCACCTCGCGCACGGTCCGATAGCCGATCGACGGCATGGCCGCGTACGACACGTTGCTGATCATCAGGAAGCCGAGCGTGAGCATGATGTAGCGGAGCATCACGTGCCACGGCAGGTCCGCGATCATGGTCTGCGTGTACAGCGGCGTTTGCGAGAACCAGTAGTACGTCGCCAGCGTCATCCCGGCCGCGGGACTGGGCAGGCCCTGGAAGTGCGTCTTGGCGCGCCCGGCCTGCTCCACGTTGAAGCGCGCCAGGCGGATCACCGCGCACATCGTGAAGAGGAAGCAGAAGAGCCAATCCCACCCCTGCTGGTTGAGGACCGCGAAGTACATGATGAGCGCCGGCGCGAGCCCGAAGGAAATCGCGTCGACGAGCGAATCGAGTTCCTCGCCGAAGCGGCTCCCCGTGTTGGTCGCGCGCGCCACGCGCCCATCGAGCGCGTCGGCGATGCCGCCGAACACCACGTACGCCCCGGCCCGTGCATAGTCCCCCCGCGACGCGGCCACGATGGCGAAGACCCCGAAAAACAGGTTCGCCAGGGTGAAGCCGTTCGGCAGCAGGACGACGGGACGGGGGAGGGGGCGCGCCATGCCTAACGACCCGCCAGGTCGGCGATGACCGTGGTGCCGGCCACCGTCGTCTGGCCCACCTTCACGCGCACCGTGGCGGTCGTCGGCAGGAAGACGTCGACCCGCGACCCGAAGCGAATGATGCCCATGCGCTCGGCCTGCTCCACGCGCTCCCCTTCGCGGCTGTACGTCACGATGCGGCGCGCGATGAGCCCCGCGATCTGCCGCACGAGGATGCGGCGTCCCTCATGCTCGAGACCCACGGAGCTCTGCTCGTTCTCGAGTGACGATTTCTCGGTCGCGGCGTTGAGGAACTTGCCGGGGTTGTAGTGCACGTAGCGCACCGTGCCGGAGACCGGGTACCGGTTGACGTGGACATTGAAGACGTTCATGAAGATCGACACGCGCAACGCCCGTCCCCGCAGGAACGCCGGCTCGTCCACCTCCATCACGTGCACCACGCGGCCGTCGGCCGGCGCGATCACGAGGTCCTCGCCGCGCTCACCAATGCGTTCCGGGTCGCGGAAGAAGTAGGCAACCCACAGCGTGATCAGCGTGAGGACGAAGGCCACGAGCCAGAATGGCCACGAGCGCATCGACAGGGCCGCAGCGTAGCCCGCCAGCGTGATCAGCGCGGCGATGCCGATGAACGGAAGTCCTTCGCGGGCGAAGCTCACGAGAGCGCCGTAGTGTCGAGGGAAGTGCCGGTGATGCGCTCGAAGGCGTTGAGATACCGGAGGCTCGTCGCCAGGACGACGTGTTCCGGCAGTGGGGGCGGTGGGGCGTCTCCATCCCAGCGGCCGGCGTGGCGCTCGCCGTCGAGATAGTCGCGCAACGGCTGCTTGTCGAAACTCGGCTGGCTGCGCCCCGGGGAGTACTCCGCGCTCGGCCAGAACCGCGAGCTGTCCGGCGTCATCACTTCGTCGATGAGCACGATGCGTCCGTTCACGTGACCGAACTCGAACTTGGTGTCGGCAATGATGATCCCGCGCGGCTCGGCCACACCGCAGCCGATTTCATATACGGTACGTGACAATTGCTCGAGACGACCGGCTGTCTCGGCCCCGAGGACTTCACGCACGCGAGCGATCGTGATGTTCTCGTCATGTCCGCTTTCCGCCTTGGTGGCCGGGGAAAAGATCGTGGGAGTCAACCGGTCGCTCTCGCGAAGCCCTTGCGCCAACGGTTCACCGGCAAGCGTGCCGGACTGCTGGTACTCCTTCCACGCCGAGCCTGAAATGTAGCCCCGAATCACACATTCGATCGGGTACACTTCGGTTCGCCGGCACAACATGGCGCGCCCCCGGAGCAGGTCGCGCGCATCGGCCACCGCGGGAACCTCGCGGGCGATCTCGTCGGCGTCGGCGGACAGCATATGGTGCTCGAGCGTGCCTTCGAGCTGGCGGAGCCACCAGGCGGTCAACTGGGTGAGGACGGCACCCTTGAAGGGGACCGTTTCGCGCATCACGACGTCGAACGCCGAGACGCGATCGGTCGCGACAATCAGGAGGCGCTCGTCGTCGACCTCGTAAACATCGCGCACCTTGCCGCGTCGGAGGAGCGTGAGGGGCAGGGCGGTCGTGGCGACGGTCATACGCGCACCTCCTCGAGCGGCTGCGCCTGGGCGGCGCCGGCGAGGATGGGGTCCACGACCTCGGCGAGGAACTCGTCCACCTGTTCCGGCGCCCGGCCCACGAACTTCGATGGCGAGAGTGTTTCGCGCAGGTCGGAGATCGGGACCGGAAACTCGGGGTCCCCGGCGAGTCGGTCGAGCATGTCGTTTGGGCGTCCTTCGTCCTTCATGGCGCGAGCGGCAGCGATGGAGTGGCGGCGAATGACTTCGTGGGCGTCCTGCCGGCTCACCCCCTGTCGCACGGCGCGCACGATCAGGTCCTCGGTGGCCATGAAGGGGAGTTCTTCCTTGATGCGCGCCTCGATCCGTGGCGCGTGCACCTCGAGCCCGGCGGTCACGTTGCCGAGGAGCACGAGGATCGCGTCGGTAGCCAGGAACATCTCGGGGATGACGAGACGCCGATTGGCGGAGTCGTCGAGCGTGCGCTCGAAGTACTGCACGCTGTGCGTCTGGTTGGCGTTCGGCTCGAGTGATCCGACAAAGCGGGCGAGGGAGTTGATGCGCTCGCAGCGCATCGGGTTGCGCTTGTACGCCATCGCCGACGACCCGATCTGGTCCTTCTCGAACGGTTCCTCGATTTCCCCAAAGGACTGCAGCATGCGGAGGTCCGATGCGAACTTGGCGGCGCTGGCGGCGATCCCGGCGACGGCGCCGAGCACCTGGGCGTCGACCTTGCGCGAATACGTCTGGCCCGACACGGGGATGCTCGCCGCAAAGCCCATGCGTTGCGTGACGCGCCGGTCGAGTTCGCGCACGCGTTCGTGGTCGCCGTCGAAGATCTGGAGGAAGGACGCCTGCGTCCCCGTCGTGCCCTTCACGCCGCGGAAGGGAAGCGTCGCGATGCGATGGTCGAGGTCCGCGAGGTCGAGCACGAGGTCCTGCATCCACAGCGCGGCACGCTTGCCGACCGTGGTGAGCTGCGCGGCCTGCAGGTGCGTGTACCCGAGCGTGGGCTGGGCGCGCCAGTCGTGCGCGAAGCTGCGCAGCGCGCGAAGCACACCGATCACCTTGTCACGAAGGAGCTGCAGCCCTTCGCGCATGAGGATGAGCTCCGCGTTGTCGGTCACGTAGCACGACGTCGCGCCGTAGTGCACGTGCCCCTTCGCGGCCGGTGCGGCATCGCCAAAGGCATGCACGTGTGCCATTACGTCGTGCCGGAACCGCTTCTCGTACACGGCCACCGCATCGAAGTCGATGTCGTCGAGGTGATCCCGCATCTGCGCAATGGCCTCCGCCGGAATCGGCACGCCGAGGTCGCGCTCGCACTCGGCAAGGGCGAGCCACAGTTGCCGCCAGAGGCCGTAGCGGCGCTGCGGTGACCAGAGCGCCAGCATCGCGTTCGACGCGTAGCGCTCGGAGAGGGGAGAGGAATACCCGGTGCGGGACGTCAACGGATCTCGAACTCTTTGGTATAGAGGAAGCCCTGCCGTTCGAAGACCATGCGGATGACGTTCCGGCCGCCGTAGTACTCGAGGGCGCGGGACACGTCGCTCGCGGCCTGGATGGCCGAGCGGTTGATCTGGACGATGAGGTCACCCGTCTGGATGCCGATTTCCTCGCGCACCCGGTCGGAGACTTCGACGACGACCGCGCCGACCGAACTGCGATACCCACGCTCGGCGCGGATCTGCGGCGTGAGCGATGTGAGTTGGATCTCGCGCATCACGGTGACGCGCGGTGCGCTCACTTCGGGCAGGTCCGCGACCACGACCGGGAGCGTGAGTTCCCGTTGACCGCGCTTCACGGTCAGCTCCACGTTCTCGCCGACGCGCATGTCGAGACGCTCGGCTTCCCAGTCGAAGACATTGCGCAGCCGCTTGCCGCGCACCGCGGCGATCTCGTCTCCGGGCTTGAGACCCGACTTGTCCGCGGGGGATCCGGGAACGACTGCGCGGATCGTCACGCCAGCGGCCACGACGTCGCGCGGGTTGTTGCCATCGGGGGTGACCAGCTTCTCCCCGATCCACGGACGACGGACCTTGCCATGTTCGAGCAGGTCATCGACGACACGACGCGCGCGGTTGATCGGGATCGCGAAGCCCAGGCCGATGGAGCCGCCGCTCGGCGTATAGATCGACGAGTTCACGCCGATCACTTCACCGTTCGCATTCACCAGGGGCCCGCCCGAATTGCCCGGGTTGATCGACGCGTCTGTCTGGATCATGCCGAGGTAGACGCCATTGCCTTCGCTGCGACCGAGGAGGTTCCGGTTGGTCGCGCTCACCACGCCGGTCGTGACACTCGGTTCGGTGTTGCCGAGGACAAAGCCGAACGGGTTGCCGATGGCGATCGCCCATTCGCCGATGAGGAGCTGATCGCTGTTCCCGAGGGTGGCCACCGGCATGTTGGTCGCTTCGACCTTGAGCACTGCGAGGTCGTTGGCTTCGTCGCGCCCGAGGACACGCGCGGGATAGGTCGTGCCGTCGCGCAGCATCACGGAAATACGCGTCGCGCCACCGATCACGTGTTCGTTGGTGACGATCACACCGTTGGGGCGGATGATGAACCCGGAACCGATGCCGGACTGGGTCTGCTGGCCCGAGCGTCCGCCGAAGAATTGTTCGAACACGTCGACCGGCACGCGTTCGACGGTTTCGGTCTGCACGGTCACGACGGCGGGCGCGATCCGGGTGACGGCTTCGGTGATCGCGGTGCGCCGCTGCGTTGCGATCTGGTCGATCTGGGCGGCGCGCTGTGTGGTGTCCGCTGTTGCCGAGGCGCCTCGCGTCTGGCCGGCGTTGGCGGCGCCCTCGCAGGCGATGCCTAACGCCAGGGCGATCGAAGCGACGAGGTCCCTCATGCGATGCCTCCACGAAGCACGGCACTGGGGACCGGGCGCGGAACCGGAAGGGAGCAGCGCATGGTCAGCCAAGGTAGAGATCGGCGGGGTAGGTCACGGACTCGAGGAAGAGGGCGTGGGCCGGTGCGGGGGGTGAGACATCGTCGTTGGTCGTCGCCGCGAGCAGGCGAGGCATGTCTTCCACCGGCCGCCGACCCGACGCGATATCGACCATCGTACCCACGAGGAAACGTACCATGTGGTGCAGGAAACGATTGGCCTCGACGTGAAAGACCAGGCCCTGCTCCCGAGCCGACCACTCGGCGCGCGAGATCTCGCAGGTGTGGTCGTCGCGGTCCGGCGCCGTACCGCGCACGGCGAATGCCAGGAATTGGTGGCGTCCAAGAACGTGCGCGGCCGCTGCATCGAGGGCGACGCGGTCGATGGGCCGGGCAACGTACCACTCCCATGAGCGACGAAAGGGCGAGAGGGCGGAATCGTCCGTGCCGACGTGGTAGGCATACCGTCGACCGGTCGCACTGTAACGAGCGTGGAACTCGGGACGCATCTCATGCGCCGCCGCGACCCAGACATCGTCAGGGAGCAGGGCGTTCACCGCGCGCCTGAGCGCCGCTGGTTGCCACTTCTCCGGCACCTGTACGCCGACCACCTGACCGCTGGCATGCACTCCCGCGTCGGTCCGGCCGGCCCCCTGCGCCACGATCCGCTGACTGCACAGTGTCGCGAGCACCCGCTCCAGTTCGCCCTGAACGGTTCGCCGCTCTGGCTGGACCTGCCAGCCCGCGAACGCGCCTCCGTCGTAGTGCAGCACGAGCTGCACAGTGCGCACCGACACGCCGCGAAAGTTAGCCGCATGACCCTTCAAGTCAAGCAAACGCGCACGTGGTCCAACCGATTGACTTCCTTCGACATCCGCGTCCACATTGCACCTTCCGCGCGGCCGCTTTCATGGCGCGGCGATGCTACCTTTCGCTCGTCATGACCCGGAGCCTGCCCTCACTCGCGCACGCCTTGAGCGTCGCGCCCGACCTGGACGCCGCCCTGGTCGCGCTGGGAGAGGCCCTCGTTGAAGCCGACCGTACGGCCGTCCTCGGGCTCCTCCGCTACGACGGACGCCGGAGCATGCTCCGCGACCGCCTAACGCCTACCGGCGGGCAGGTCGTCCGCTCCACGGTCGACACCACGATCGACCACCTGCCGTCCTCCGTGCGCGGCATGCTCGTCAGCGGCGGACAGTTCGTCGACCTGGGAGAAAAGTCGGGGGAGTACGCCCGGCTCCTGGGCCTCACCGCCTTCGCCGACGGTGGCGTCCTCTCGCTGCGCGGCCTGCTGACCGACGGCCAGCTCTCCGCCGTGCTCGCCCTCTATGAACAGCGCCGCATGTTCGGGACGCGGACCGCGGAGCGCCTGAGCCCCGCGGCCGCGCTCTTCGACCTCGGCTATGCGCGGTTCCAGGAACGTGAAGCGCGGGATGAGGCCGTCACGACGCTCGAGGACGTGACGACGCGCGTGCACGCCGAGTACATGCGCAAGCTGAGCGCACTGGAGGAGGAGCTGGGTCGGGCGCGTGGCGCGGTGTCGCAAACGAGCGAGCACGACGCCGAGCGCCTGGTGCACCTCGAGCGCGACGTGGCCGGGGCGCAGGAAGAGGCGCGCCGGGCGTCGCGGAAGGCCACCTCGGTGGAGCAGCAACTGACGGCGGCGGTGTCGCAGCTCGAGCAGGCGCACGTTGAGCTGCACCGCCGGCACGAGACGCTGCGCCAGAAGGTGCGCACGCTCTACCTCATCGAGCGGTCGCTCCGCATGGACAACACGGCGAGAGATCCTCGCCCCCTCGTGGACGGTCTGCTCGCCCTGGTCGGCGACGACATGCAGGCCCAGCGCTGCTCGTTGATGCTCAAGGCGCCGGAGTCGGAGATGCTCTACCTCGCGGCAGCCAGGGGGCTCGCGCCGAACATCGTGATGGGTGCCCGCATTCCGTACGGCAAGGGCGTGGCCGGCGTCGTCGCCATTTCGCGCGAGCCGCTCCTCGTGCAGGACGCGTCCGAGGTCAACGAACACCCGCTGCTGCGCGACCAGTACCTCACGACGGGATCGTTCATCTCGTTCCCGCTGATCTACCGGGACGAGTTGATCGGCGTCGTGAACCTGACGAACCGCGCCAAGCGCGGCGTATTCATCGAGGAAGACGTGGAGCGCGTCTCGCTCCTCGGGCTGGTCATCGCCCTCATCGCCACACGGAACGCGCTTCCGGACCGGCTGCTGGAGAGTCTCGGTGACGCCTGACGCGGTGCTCGCGGCGATCCGGGCGCTCGCGTCGGGAATGTCCCTCACTGGCCAGCAGGCCGCCGACGCGTTCGACGGGATCATGGCGGGAGAGGCGACCCCGGCCCAGGTCTCTGCGCTCCTCATGGGGCTTCGCGTGAAGGGAGAGACGTCGGACGAAGTGGCGGGCGCGGCGCGCGCACTGCGTCGCGCCATGGTGGCCCTCGACGCTGACCAGCCTGCGACGCTGGTCGACACCTGCGGCACCGGTGGCGGATCGGTCACGACGTTCAACATCTCGACCGCGGCCGCGCTCCTCGCGGCGGGCCTTGGTGTTCGGGTGGCGAAGCATGGCAATCGGAGCTTCACGTCGCAGTGCGGAAGCGCCGACGTGCTCGAGGCGCTGGGGGTGCCGCTCGAGGTGACGCCCGATCGGATGGCGCAGGTGCTCCGGAGCGCGGGAATCGTCTTCATGTTCGCGCCCACGATGCACCCGGCGATGCGTCACGTGGGTCCGGTGCGTCGCGAACTCGCGATCCAGACGGTGATGAACGTGGTTGGCCCGCTGGCGAATCCTGCGCGTGCGGGGCGACAGGTGCTCGGCGTGGCGGATCCGGCGCGGCTGGCCCTGATGGCGGGGGCCCTTGCGGCGTTAGGCACGGTCCACGCGATGGTGGTGCACGGCGAGGCGGGCCTCGACGAAATCGCGCCGATGGGCAAGACGCGCGTGCTCGAGGTGCGCGAGGGGGAGGTGAAGACGTGGCAGATCGATCCGTCGTCGTTCGGGCTGCGTGAGGCGCGCCCGGAAGAACTGGCCGGCGGCCCTCCAGCGAGGAACGCCGAGATCATCCAGGAGGTGCTGGGCGGGAAGGGGAAGCCCGGGGCCGCCGCTGCCGTGGTGCTGAACGCAGCGGCGGCCTTGTATGTCGCGGGCGGGGTGAAGTCGTTCGGGGACGCGGTGAGTCAGGCGCGCGATGGTATTGCGTCCGGGGCGGGGCTGACGGCTCTGTCGCGGATGCGGGCGGCGTATACGGCCTGATCCTGGTTCGTCGGGGATCCGGACGAAGATCAACTGCCTTTACCGCAGAGGCGCAGAGAAGTATCGGGCCTCGGATTCTCCCGTCAGATCTGGCCGATCGCGCACCGCGGGGAAGGCGGTGTTGTTGTCAATGACAACAACAACAGTGCAAGTCACGACGCTGGCTCGACTGCCTCACAAGAATTTGCAGTCCTCTGCGCCCCTGCGCCTCTGCGTTAAGATGCAGTTGCCTTTCGGTCGCGTGGCACGAACCTAGTACTTCCGGATCACCCCGACTACGATGCCCTGGATCGAGATGTCGTTCTCGTGGACGTAGATCGGACTCATCGTCTCGTTGGCCGGCTGCAGGCGGATGCGACCGTCGCGTTCCCGGTACATGCGCTTGACGGTCGCCGAGTTGCCACCCACGAGTGCGATGACCATCTCGCCGTTGTCGGCCGACTTGCGCTCGTTGATCACGACGAAGTCGCCATCGCGGATCTGCTCGTCGATCATCGACTGCCCGCGCACGCGCAGGACGTAGTGGTCGCCTGACCTCCGCACCAGTTCGCGAGGGACCGCCAGCGTCTCGTTCGACGCAATGGCCTCGATCGGCAAGCCGGCTGCGACTGCGCCCAGCAGCGGCAGCTCGACCGCCGCGGCAAAGGCCTCTGAGGGCAGGATCTCGATCGACCGGCTCTCGTTATAGGAGCGCTTGATGTAGCCCTTTCGCTCGAGATTCGAGAGATGCTCGTGCACCGTGGCGAGCGAGTTATAGTTGAACTGCTCGGCGATCTCCTCGAAGCTGGGGGCGTAGCCCCGATCCTCCGCATACGTCTGGAGGAACGTCAGGATCTCGCGCTGCCGTTTAGTCAGCGGCATGAAGAGCTCCGCACAGGGCTGAAAAGGGATGCGACGCGCCGCGACCGCCGCGTGCGTGTCACCATGACCGAACAAGTTCCGAATCGACGTTAACCGAACAAGAACCGAAGTGCAAGAGCGGACCACCTGGTACGCGCCCACCGGGGCGCTCGGACGCCTCACCGCGGCGGCGTATGAGCGCGCGGCAAGGCTCATTCGGCACCGCGAGGCCCTCGAGGCGCGCGCGGCTGTAGCTCCCGTGCGTCCCGGCATGGCCGAGGCCCTCCTGCTGGGGGACCGCGTCGCAGTGATCGCCGAGATCAAGCGGCGCTCTCCATCGAAGGGCGCAATCAATGAAAGCATCGACGCGCCCGCTCGCGCCCGCGCCTATGCCAACGCCGGCGCGCGAGCCATTTCCGTCCTGACCGAGCCCAGCGAGTTCGGCGGCTCGGCGGATGATCTCGACGCCACGGCCGCCGCCGTCGTCATTCCGCTGCTCAAGAAGGACTTCCACGTCGACGCGGTCCAGCTCCTCGAAGCTCGGGCCCATGGCGCGTCTGCCGCGCTCCTGATCGCGCGTGCACTCCCCGCGGATCGCCTCGTCGAGCTTTCCGCCGCGGCCTTCGACCTGGGGGTCGAGCCGCTCATCGAGGTGCGCAGCGAGGAGGAACTCGACGTCGCGCTCTCCACCCGCGCCCGCATGATCGGCGTGAACGCGCGAGACCTCGAAACCCTGGTCATCGAGCCGGGGGTGGTCGAGCGCCTGCTTCCGCTCATTCCGCGTGATCGCGTGGCGATCGCCGAGAGTGGACTGGGGTCGCGCGCGGACGTCGAGCGTGTCGCCGCGTGGGGTGCGAGGGCCGTGCTCATTGGCTCCTCGCTGTCGCTCGCCGCGGATCCCGGCGCGACCCTGGCCGAACTCGCGGGAGTCCGCCGTGCCTGAATTCAAGTTCTGCGGGCTCACGCGCGCTGAGGACGTGGCGCATGCCGTGACCCTCGGCGCGCACTACCTGGGATTCATCCTGGCCCCGAGTCCGCGGCAACGCTCGATCGCGCAGTTCCGGGCGCTGGTCGCGTCGTTAGGTGCGACACCGGCGACACGCGTGGGCGTGTTCGTGTCACCGACCACCGATGAGCTGGCGAGGGCCGTCGAGGCCTTGTCCCTCGGCGCGGTGCAGGTCCACGGGACGCTTCCCATGCCCGTCGCGGAACTGCGCGCGGAAATCGGCGCGTCGGTCTGGTGCGTGATGGGGGTGAGTGGCGCCGTCGTCGAGCCAGGCGCGGATCTCCTTGCCGCCGATGCCGACGTGCTATTGTTCGATACCAGCGTCGCGGGTCGCACGGGAGGCAGTGGCCGTGCGTTCGATTGGGCGGGGGTCCGTGCCAGCCTCGAAGCGGTGCGCGGCCGCGCCCGGATCGCCCTCGCTGGCGGACTCGGTTCCCACAATGTCGCCGACGCCATTCAGGCGCTGGCCCCCGATATTGTCGATGTCTCGTCAGGCATCGAGCGTACACCAGGCGTGAAGGATCACGGAATGATGACCGCTTTCGCATCAGCTGTCCGGGGCGTGGTGCCCGCATGACTTCGACGCCATCGGACACCGATCGGTTCGGGGCCTATGGCGGCCGCTACGTCCCCGAAACCCTGATCCCCGCGCTGGAAGAGCTCGAAGCTGCCTTCCATGCCGCCCTGAGGGATGAAGCGTTCACGTCCGAACTCGATGACCTGCTCAAGAACTTCGTGGGTCGCCCTTCGATCCTGACACCCGCCCCGAGACTGGGGGAGCGGGTGGGGGCACGCGTGTGGCTCAAGCGGGAAGACCTGAACCACACCGGCGCCCACAAGATCAACAACACGGTCGGGCAGGCTCTACTGGCGCGACGCATGGGAAAGCGCCGCATCATCGCCGAGACCGGAGCCGGTCAGCATGGGGTGGCGACCGCGACCATATGTGCCCGTTTTGGTCTCGACTGCGTCGTGTACATGGGCGAGGAGGACATGCAACGGCAGGCCCTCAACGTTTACCGCATGCGGCTCCTGGGCGCTGAAGTGGTCCCGGTGCTGAGCGGGACGCGAACGCTCAAGGACGCCACGACCGAAGCGATACGGGATTGGGTGACCACGGTGCGCGACAGCCATTACATCATCGGGTCGGTGGTAGGACCGGCCCCGTATCCGCGGATGGTGCGTGAATTCCAGTCGATCATCGGCCGGGAGGCCCGCGAGCAGATGCTCGAGCGTACGGGCACGCTGCCGAAGACCGTCGTTGCGTGCGTGGGCGGGGGCTCCAACGCGATCGGCATCTTCGCCGGCTTCGTCGACGACCCAGGTGTCGCGCTCGTGGGTGTGGAGGCGGCAGGGGATGGCCTCGACACGGGTCGGCATTCGGCGTCGTTGAGCCGCGGGACGCCGGGCGTCCTGCACGGCTCCCTGAGCTACCTGCTGCAGGATGCCAATGGCCAGGTGCATCCCGCGCACTCGATCTCCGCGGGCCTCGACTATCCCGGCGTCGGCCCCGAGCACGCGTACCTAACGGATCCGGGCAGGGCCGAGTACGTGTCGGTCACCGATCGTGAGGCGCTAGAGGGCTTCACGCTGTTGAGCCGCACCGAGGGCATCGTGCCCGCGCTCGAGACGGCGCATGCGGTGGCGTGGCTCGCGGCGTCGAAGGGACGCTGGATGCCTGACGAGCACGTGCTCCTGTGCGTGAGTGGGCGCGGGGACAAGGACGTGGCACAAGTACGCGAAATGAGTATCTTGCCGCCGTGACCGGTCAGCCCGCACCGTCCACCGCGGCGACTCCGCCCGAGGAACGGGAACCCCCGTTCCCTCCGGCGTTGGTGGAAGAGATGCTTCGCGTGTTCACGCGCGCCATTCGGGCCCACCAGCTCTACCTGCACAACAACCCCACGTACCTCAAGTCAGTCGAGGTCGCACGCGCGTCCTTCGCGCCGATCTGGGCGCACACCGAGGAGATCTCCCTCGAGGTCACCGATACGCAGCTGCGCTGGGAAGGCCGGCCCGTGATGAACGAGGCCGACAAGACCACGGATGCGCTTCCGTGGGTGCTCTACAAGGACGGCCTGCGCGAACTGCGGCTGATGAAGGGCGTCGAGGTGCAGGAATTCGTCGGGCTGATCGAGGTGATCACCCGCGTCCGCAAGGCGCAGAACGATGAGGACGACCTCCTGACCGTGCTCTGGGAGAAGGAGTTCAACCACATCCGGTACCGGTACGTGGACCTCCTCGTCGATGCGATAGAGCCACTCGATCCGTCCGCGAACGTGAACGACCACAAGCTCGTCGACCCGTCGCAGGTGCAGGAACCGCCGACGGAGGACCTCCTCCCCGCGGGCGTGGTGAGCCTCGAGGACTTCAAGACGACGCTCTACTTCCTCGAGGAGCGGGAGATCGATTACCTGCGCACCGCGGTGGAGCGCGAGTACGCGTCGGAGCTGCGCGGGAACGTCGTCGCCATCCTGCTCGACACGTACGAGCAGCAGGTCGACGCATCGATCCGTGACGAGATCGCCGGGGTGCTCGACATCCTCCTGGTCAACCTGCTGACAGCAGGGCAACTCGGCACCGTCGCCATGCTGTTGCGCGAAGTGCAGGTCGCTGGGTCCCGGGGGCGCGACGTGACGGCACCGCAGAAGGAACGCCTGCTGCAGCTGGCCGACCGCCTCAGTGAGCCGGAGTCCCTGAGCCAGCTGCTGCAATCGATCGACGAACGCGTCGAGGCGATCGGCCAGCAGGAGCTCAATGATCTCTTCGAACAACTGCGTGTGCGAGCGCTGGGCACCATCTTCCAGTGGCTGGGTCGCGTCCAGAACGCGCGCGTGCGCACGCAGATGGAGACCGCGGCGGTGCGCCTCGCGCAGGCGAACACGGGAGAGCTGGTGCGCCTCATCGGCGCCCCCGAACGCGAAGTCGCGCTCGAGGCGATGCGTCGGGCCGGGGCGATGAAAGCCGCCGCCGCCGTCACCGGCCTCGGACGCAACGCGCAGTCGACCGACGCCGAAATACGCCTCGTGGCGGTGCAGGCGCTCACGGAGATCGGCAGCCCGGGGTCACTGCAACTGCTCGAGCGCACCATCGACGATGCGTCGCGCGACGTGCGCGTCGCGGGCCTGCGCGCCTTCGCGGCGCGCAACCACAAGGCGGCGCTCCCGCGGCTCGAAGCCATGATCCGCGATCGCAAGGTCGACGGCGCGGACCTCACCGAGAAGATGGCCGTCTTCGAGGCCTATGGCTCGATGTGCGGTGACGCCGGCGTGCCGATGCTCGACGGCATCCTCAACGGCAAGGGACTCTTCGGCAAGCGCGACAACGCCGAATGGCGGGCCTGCGCGGCCATGGCGTTAGGCAAGGTCGGGAGCGGGCCGGCCGAGCGGGCCCTGCAGAAGGCGTCGAGCGACAAGGAGATCCTGGTGCGCAACGCCGTCAACCGCGGGCTCCGGGGCGCGTCGTGACGAGCAACCGGATCACGCCCGCCACCGGCGGCCCGACGCTCAACGACTTCACCGGGGACTCGTTCCTGCGTCGCGCCGGCCGGCAGCTCGTGGTCACGCTCTACGGCGCGATGCGCGTGATCCGGCTGTACCCGCCCGAGAACGAGGCGGTGCGCAACGCGCTGGACGAACTCGCGACCACCGCCCGCACCATCCTGGAGAAGGAAGGGGAGCTCGAATGCCGCGCGTCGAGCGAGTTCATCTTCGTCAACTCCACGCGGCTCCGGCTCGACCTCGACAACTACGCGTCGTTCAGCCAGATCCTCTCCACGCTCCGCGCCTGTGGCGTGGGCAGCTTCCGCGTCCTTCCCGAGGCCAGGTCGCGGGACTGGCTCGTGTTCCTCTCGCTCCTCATGGCCGAGGCGAAGGCGGGGAACGAGCTCACGACGGGGGAACTCCTGGGGAAGCTCGAAGGTGCCGGCGTCACGAGCTTCGACCTCGGGCCGCAGCAGCACGCCGACGACTCGGACTTCCAGGAGCGCGCCAAGGAAGCCGCCAAGCGCACCTACGCCCAGTCGGTCGCCGTCACTCGCGACGTGATCAACTCGGTGCGCATGGGCCAGGCCCCGAGCATCAGGAAGATCAAGCGCGTGGTGCAGGGCATCGTCGACCAGATCCTCAACGAGGAAACGTCGCTCCTTGGCCTGACCACGATCCGCGACTACGACGAGTACACGTTCACGCACTCGGTGAACGTATGCATTTTTTCCGTCGCGCTTGGACGACGCCTCGGCCTGAGCAAGCTTCAGCTGTACGACCTCGGCCTCGCTGCGCTGTTCCATGACCTCGGCAAGTCGCGCGTGCCGCTCTCGGTGCTCAACAAGACCGACGGGCTCACCGATGACGACTGGCGCTGGCTCGCCGCGCACCCGTGGCTGGGGGTGCTCGCGCTCTTCCACATGCGCGGCCAGCAGGAACTGCCCTACCGCGCGATGGTGGTGGCGGTCGAGCACCACATGAAGATGGACCTTACGGGCTATCCCAAGCCCATCCGGCCCCGCGAGCAGAGCATCTTCAGCCGCATCGTCGCAGTCGCGGACGGGTTCGACGCCGCGACGTCCCGTCGCGCGTACCAGACCGTGCCGATGTCACCGGCGGCCGTCCTGGCCGGCATGCGCGACAACCCGCGCCGCGGCATGGACCCCGTCGTCGTGAAGGGCTTCATCAACCTGTTGGGTGTGTTCCCGGTCGGCACGCTCGTGGTGCTCGATACGTTCGAGCTCGCGATCGTGCACGCGTCGAACCCGGTGCCCGAGGCGATGTCGCGCCCGATCGTGCGTATCGTGAGCGACGATCGCGGCAACGTGCTGTACCCTGGCAACCTTGTCGACCTCACGGAGCAGGGGCCGAGCGGGGGCTACAAGCGCACCATCATCAAGACGGATACACCGGAACGTTATGGCATCAATGTCGGCGACTACTTCGTCTGATCCCCTCTCGACCCGCTTCGCGGAACTGCGCGATCGCGGACGGCGAGCCCTGGTCGTATACCTCACGGCTGGCTTTCCCGACCCGGCGAGGTCGCTGGAGCTCCTGCGCGGCGTGGCGGGCGCGGGGGCCGACGTCATCGAGGTCGGGGTGCCGTTTTCTGACCCGATGGCCGATGGTCCGATCATCCAGCGCTCGTCGCAAGTGGCGCTGGAACACGGCATCGGAATGCGTGAGACGCTCGCGCTCGTGCGCGACGCCGCGCTCGAGGTGCCGGTGGTGCTGTTCAGCTACCTCAATCCGATCCTCGCCGGCGGCCCTGCGGTACTCGCCACGGCCCGTGAGGCCGGGGTGAGCGGCGTTCTCGTGACCGACTTGCCCGTGGGCGTCGATCCGGAACGCGAGGCATGGTTAGGCTCCAGCGGCCTGGCCTTCGTACGCCTCGTCGCGCCGACCACGCCCGTGGAGCGCATGCGCGAGATCGGCCGCCACGGCAGCGGCTTCGTGTACCTGATCAGCCGCCTCGGCGTCACCGGCGTGCGGGACGACGTCGCCGCCGACCTCCCCGAGACAGTGGCGCGCCTGCGCTCGGCGACGACGCTCCCGATCTGCGTGGGGTTTGGTGTCTCCTCTGCGGCACATGCCACGGCGATCGGCCGTCTCGCGGATGGTGTGGTGGTGGGAAGCGCGATGGTGCAGGCCGCATCCCAGGGTGTGCAGAAAGCGATCGACCTGACGGGGGAGCTCCGCCTGGCGCTGGACCGCGCCTGAGGACGGCCGTGCGGCCACAAGTCATCACCCGGATCGTTGGCGTCGCGGGCACCCTGCTGCTCGTCGTGGCGCTCGCCACGGACCTGCGATGGATGCAGTTCCCGTACGGCATCGCGTTCATCGCGCTGGTGACCATCGCCATGCGCTTCCGGCCGATCCAGCTCACGAAGTTCGCGGCGCTCACCGGCACCGCCCTGGTGGGCCTCTCGGCGCCGCTCGCCGTGGGCTTCCCCGCCGCCGCGTTAGGCATCGCGATCGGCATCTGGATCTCGGACCTGCTGGTGCATACCAAGCAGTGGTCGTGGGCCGGGGTGAACGCGGGGCGGGAAGTCATCGTCGTGGGGGCGGGGTATGGCTGGTATGCCTGGTTCGCGACCCGCGCCGACGCCGGCCTGCGCGTCACCCTCTCGACGGACCTGCTCCCCGCACTCACGGTCTACTTCGCGACATACTTCGTCGCCGGCCGCGCGCTGCAGTACTACTCGCTGCTCGCCCGCGGCAAGCTCTCCGCGGACGAGCGCTCGCTCATCCTGCGCTACGAGCTCATTGCCTTCGCTGGCGCGATCGTGGGCACGCTCGTCGTCACGTACACGCTCGAGAACGTGGGCCGCGCCGGCTGGGTGGCCGTGTTCATCGCCGTAGGATTCATCACGCTGCTCTTCCGTCGCATCGTCGAGGAAGCGATCGCCGCCGAGGAACTGAACAAGATCCACGAGATCGATCGGGTGGTGAACAGCGATGTGTCGATGGCCGAGGCGATGGAGCACATCACCGAGCTGGCGCACCGGTTCGTCGACTGGGGCGAGTTTCGCGTCCTGCGCCTGCGCGACACGCGACTCCTCGCCCTGTACACGACCTCGGGAGGTTATCTCGAGGAGGAAGTTGCGTTGGAGGGTGAGACGAGACTGCGACAGGAAGCGATCCAGGGCGGAGAGCCCGTCGTGGTGAAGGACGCGTTGCACGATCCGCGCATCACCCATGTCGTTCCCGGCGTGCGCAGTCGGCTCATTGCGCCGCTGCGCTTCGGTGGTCGCACCCTCGGCGTCGTGGAGCTCGAGCACCACAAGAAGGGGATCTACGGGGACAAGGAGGTCGAGTTCGTCCGTCGCCTCGCGGGACAACTCGCCACGGCGCTGCAGATCCAGGACCTTCGTCGACCTCTCATCGACTCGGTCGCGCGCCTCGAGCGGCAGGTCGGCACGCTGAACCTCAGCGCTCGCCAGATGCGCACCGACGCCGAGTCGGTGGCGCGCCTCGTCGCCGAGATCTCGCGGAGCGTAACCGAGGAGAGCGAAGAGCTCGCCCAGAGTCGCGACGCAAGCGAATCGCTGCATCGCGGCATGACGAGCATCGCCGACGACGCGCGCGCGGCGGCCGTGGCCAGCGACCGCGCCGCGGTGATCGCGCGGGAGCATCGTGACACGATCGGTGTCGCCATCGAGCGTCTCGACGCCGCCCGGGGCTTTGCCGGGGAGAGCACGTCGGTCCTGAACGACCTCGGGACGCAGACGCAGAAGGCCATGTCATTCATCGCAGTCATCAAGGACCTCGCCGAGCAGACGAACCTGCTCGCCCTGAACGCCGCCATCGAGGCGGCGAGGGCGGGGGAGCACGGCCGCGGATTCGCCGTGGTCGCCGAGGAAATCCGGCGACTCGCCGAGCAGAGCGCCAAGGCGTCGGAGGACGCGAACCTCCTCATCGGTTCACTGTCGCAGCAAATGGAGCGCGCCAGTCACCAATCGGAGCGCGGCCGCCGCCTGGTATCGGACGTAGAGTCGTTGTCCGGGTCGGCGCACCGGGCGCTGGCGGAGATCCTCGAGGCGAGTGGCTCGGCGGCAGATCGCATTCGGCAGATCGCCGAAGTGTCGCGCGTGCAGGAGCGCGAGGTGGGCTCGCTGCGCTCCCGCGTGGAGCGGATCGCCGACATCTCGCGCACCAATCGCGGGGGAGCCGTGCAGGTGGCGGCAGCGACGGAGTCGCAAGCCCGTGCGCTCCTGGAGCTCGAGACGGCGTCGCGCGACCTGCGCGAGCTCGCCGGCTCACTGGGCGCGCTCGCCCGGCAGCTCACGCGCCTCACCTGACGCGTGGCCGCGCGGTGGACCAGCCCTTAGGTTGGGGAGCCGATGCCCGCACCGATGCCTAACGACCCGCCGATCCCGGTCCTGCCGCCATGGGCGTGCGTGAGCGAGAAGCGCCTCGCCCACATTGCCCGCGTCACGGCGCTGCTCGACCAGTGGTCGGCGGCCCTCGGGTTGCCGGAGGCCGAGCAGGCAGCGTGGCACGATGCCGGCCGGTGGCACGATGCCCTGCGCGATGCCACGGTCCC
>JACMLI010000362.1 GCA_014379705.1 Gemmatimonadaceae bacterium | reverse complement strand
GGGTCGCCGCCCGGCTGTTCGGGACCGTCACGGCGGTGGTTCTGGGCGGGCTCACGGCGATCGTGACCGTCGCCGTCACGGCGTGGCGGGTGCCCGTCCTCCGGCACCTGGGAGAGATCCGGCGTCCTGAATAGACGGGATGGACGAGATGGACGAGGTGGAGAAAGCCGCGCCGACTGGTCCTGACGAACTCGTCCACCTCGTCCACCTCGTCTACCTCGGCTACCTCGCCCTCCAAGGGTGAAGTCGGTGGGTCGACCGCCGACACTATGGAGGTAGCCCTGACCCCGCTTTCGCGGGGCAATCGTCCCCGTGTCCCCATTGGCAGCACCCACGTCCCCTCCCCCACCCACCCTCCTCCCGCCGGACGTCATCGATCGCGAACGATGGCTGATGCGGAAGGAATGGTTGCGGCAGTCCACGACGGTGAGGTTTTCCATCGTTGGGCTCTGCCTGGCGATGGGGCTCCTGGATGTCATCACCGACGTGCTGCCGGCGCCCTGGCAGGTCTTCGTCGGGATGCAAGGCCTCGCCCTCGTCGCGAACGTGCTCGTGGTCTGGCACTATCGACGCGACCGCATTCATCCCTGGCACCTCTGGGCGATGCTGGCGCTCGATACGTTCATCATCGCGTTCCTGAGCGCGGCGATCGGAACCCGCGGATACCTCGGCATCCCGTTCTTCCTGCTCGCGTCGTCGGCCTATGCGCTGAACATGCCGCAGGCGGCGCGCATCCAGTTGGCGGTGGCCGTGTTCACCTATCCGATCGCGCGATCGATCGGCTTGTTTCTCGGGGAGGGACACGTCTCGATCGCCTTGATCGTGATCGAGACAATCGTCCTCGCGACGATCGGCCACCAGGCGATCGCGGGGCCGATGCGCTTCACCTACCGCATTCGCGGCGCACGACGCGCCCTCGGGGCCCTCTCGCGCGGGGACTTCTCCGCGCGCCTCCCGGCGCGCGCGATGGACGACCTGGGGTTCCTCGCGGCCAGCTTCAATGAGACCGCCGAGCAGCTCGGATCCGCCGTGCAAACGTTGGAGGGGGAGATCCACGAACGCTCGCGCGTCGAGCTTGCCCTGCGGGCGTCCAAGGAGGCCCTGACGCACCAGGCCTTCCACGACCAGCTCACCGGCCTTCCCAATCGCACGCGTTTTCTCGAGCGCGTGAGTGCCGCCCTCAGCGCCGGGTCCCCCGATCGGACAGCCGTCCTCGCCGTCGACCTCGACGGCTTCAAGGTGGTCAACGACACGTTCGGTCATGCGTCAGGAGACGCGTTGCTCCGCGAAGTGGCGACGCGACTCCTCAGTGCGACCCGCGGCTCCGACGTCGTGGCGCGACTCGGCGGCGACGAATTCGCCGTGCTCCTCTGCTACCTGCGCGACGAGGGCGAAACCCGACTCGTCGCCGATCGCATCCTCCGCGCGCTCGACACGCCCATCGCCATCGGCGACCGCACGACCAGCGTGGGGGCGAGCATCGGCATCGCGTATGGCGCACAGCATGGCGCCGAACGTTCGTTGGCGCCCGACGACCCTGAAGGCCTCGACCCGGTGGATGCGCTCCTGCACGATGCCGACGTCGCGCTCTACCACGCCAAGACTCTCGGCAAGGGTCGCTGGGCGACCTTCGACGTGTCGATGAACGACGCCGATACGCAGCGTCGCTCGATGCAGCGCGAGCTGCGGCGCGCGCTCGGACGCGAGGAGTTCACACTCATGTACCAGCCCATCGTGTCCCTCGACACCGGGCAAGTCGGCCGGTTCGAGGCACTCGTGCGATGGACGCACTCGCAGTACGGCCCGATCTCCCCCGGTGTCTTCATTCCACTCGCCGAGGAATCGGGACAGATCGTCGCCCTCGGGCGCTGGGTCCTCGTCGCCGCGTGCCAGCAGCTCGCCGAGTGGCAGCGGCAGATGGCGCACCTGTCGTGCGAACCGCTCAGCCTGTGCGTGAACGTCTCCGGGCGCCAGCTGCAGCATCCCGGATTCGTGAAGGAGGTCGCGGCGATCATCCGCGATACCCGCGTGATCCCCGGCACGCTCATCCTCGAGCTCACCGAGAGCGCCGTCATTCACCAGCCCGACGTGGCGCAGCGCCTGATGACGGAGCTCAAGACGCACGGCGTCCGTTTCGCGCTCGACGACTTCGGGACGGGCTACTCATCGTTGAGCTACCTGCAGCATTTCCCGATCGATATCCTGAAGATCGATCGCTCGTTCATGGAGGGGGTGACGCGTGGCGGTCCTCCCCAGACCCTCGTCCGCACGATCATCCAGCTGGGCAGCGCGCTCAACCTGCAGACCGTCGCTGAGGGCATCGAGACCGCGGAACAGCGACAGGCGGTGATGGAGATGGGAGCTGACTACGGCCAGGGCTACCTCTTCGCCCGGCCGATGGCGGCGGGTGCGGTGATGGATTTCCTGATCGCGTCGTCCCCCGAGGTTGCCCCGGTCGGGCAAGAATCGGGTCGCGTTTCGGAGGTGTGGCAGTAGCATTCGGGCATGTCTGTCCCTGCTGCGCACGACGAGCGCTACCTCGCGATCGTCCGCCGCGATCGCCACGTCGACGGCTCCCTCTGGTTCGGCGTCACCACGACCCACGTCTTTTGCCGCCCCTCGTGCGCGTGCCGCACGCCGCTGCCGGCGCATGTGGAGTACTTCGAGGATCCGGCCGCTGCCCTGCGTGCCGGCTTCCGCCCCTGCAAGCGCTGCCGGCCGCTCGGGCCGCAGGCGACGGTTGCCCTGGCCGAACAGCGCATCGCAACGCCAATGGGGGACATGGTCGCCATCGGCACCGATCATGGCCTCGCGCTCCTCGAATTCGCCGATCGCCCGATGCTCAGGACGCAGCGCGAGCGCGTCAGGACGCTGTTCGGCAGCGAGATCATCGACCGTTCGTTCCCGTGCCTCGATGACGTGCGCCGGCAGCTCGAGGAGTACTTCGCGGGCGCGCGGCGCGGGTTCGACCTCCCGCTGCTCCCGTTAGGCACGCCGTTCCAGCGCCTCGTCTGGGACGCGCTGCTCACGATCCCGTCGGGGCACACGACGTCGTATGAGGCGCTCGCGACGCGGGTCGGTCGTCCGTCGTCGCCGCGCGCCGTGGGCCGCGCCAACGGTGACAACCGCATGGCCATCATCATCCCGTGCCATCGCGTCATCGGCAGCGATGGCAACCTGACGGGCTACGGGGGCGGGTTGTGGCGGAAGCAGGCGCTGCTCGAGCTTGAAGGGGCGATGGCAGGCGCGCCTCAAGCGGCAATCGGAGGTTCGCGGTCTCTACACATCGATTGACTCGTGATTCCACCCTGGGTTCTACCCCGTCCGCCCGTCTGCCCGTCCCTCACCGCGGGAGTCGCAACGTCGCCACCGCACCCCGACTGTCCCGCCGGTTCTCGATCGTCACTGACCCGCCGTGCCCCTCGGCGATCTGGCGCGACAGCACCAGCCCGATGCCGGAGCCGTCCGCCTTCGTCGTGAAAAACGGGATGAACAGGTTGGTGGTCCCGCTGATTCCCGGGCCGTCATCCACCACCTGGATATCCACGAAGCGTTCGTCCACCTGCCATCGCACGCAGGCGCTCGTGCCGTCTTCCTGCACCGCGTCCACCGCATTGCGCACCAGGTTGATCAGCACCTGTTCGAGTTGGTCGGGATCGCCGATCACCTCAACCGTTGGACCCTCCTGGACGCCCACCGGCATCCGCGACTCCAGACGCGCGGCGCGCCGCACCATCGTCCCCAGGTCGAAGGCGCGCTTGTTCGGGGCCGGCAACCGGGCGAGTCGGGCGTACGACGACATGAAGCGCGACAGCGAGTCGGCGCGGCTCTCGATGATGTCGAGCCCGCGCTGCATGTCCTCCTGCGCCCCCGTGGAACCCTCCGTGCCCTGGTCCGCGATGCCGCGCAGGCTCCCCGCGATCGACTTGATCGGCGCGAGCGAGTTGTTGATCTCGTGGCTCAGCACCCGCACCAGCCGCTGCCAGGCCAGCAGTTCTTCCTCGCGCAGCGTCTTCGTCACGTCGGTGATCACGAGCAGCGCGTGCGGCTTGCCTTCCTGGCGGAACGTGGTGCGCCGCACCTCCCAGCGCCCGGCGCGCTCGGGGAACGCGTGGTCGTACACCCGCGGCGACGCCCCCGACAGCAGCTCGGCCACGCCTAACGTCGATGCCTGCCGGCCCGCGAGGCGCTCAAAGCGCTGGGCGAGCAGTCGCTCCCCAGCGCGGTTCGCGAGACGGAGCGCCCCAGCGTCGTCGAAGGCGAAGATCGCCACGTCGATCTCGGACATCACCGCCCGCAGCAGCGACGTCGCCTCGAGGGCGCCGAGTCTTTGAGACCTCAGGGTCTCTCCAAGCATGTTGATCTCGAGGAGCGCAAGACCCAAGGCGTCGTCCGAGCGGCTCATGCGCGCTCGCAGCGAGAAGTCGCCCTCGCGCAGCGCCGCGAGCATGTTCGACAGCGTTTGCAGCGGGCGCACGACGCGCTCCCGCAGCGCGATCGCTCCCAGCAGCCACACGCCGGCCACAAAGCCCCCCACGGTCCACACGGTCTTCGCCGTGTAGTCGCCGTACACGAGGAGCAGGATCGTCGCGATGGCCCCGGGGAGCCCGGTGCCCAGCGCCAGGAGCAGCACCCGTCGCTCGTGCGGCGGTGGTTCGCGCGGAGGTCGGGAGATGAAGGGGGGCGTCACCGGCGGGTCAGGCCGTGTCTTGCGTCGAGATGCGGAAGTGCTCGAGCCGGCGATACAACGCGCTCCGGCTCAGTCCGAGTGCGCGCGCCGCGCGTGACACGTTGTTGCCGTGCTTCGCCAGCGCCTTCCGGATGAGGATCTTCTCCACGTCCTCGAGCGGGAGGTCCTCCAGTCGGGCCGATGGCGAGGACGACGCCTTGAGCGCGAGATCCCCCGGGGCGATGAGCTCGCCGCGCGCGAGCAGCACCGCCCGCTCGATCACGTGCCCGAGCTCCCGGATGTTCCCGGGCCACGGATGATCGAGCAGCGCCTGCATCGCCACGGGCTCGAAGCCGCGCGTCGACTTGCGGTACCGCTGCGCGTGGCGCGCCAGGAACGCATGCGCCAGCGGCGCAATGTCCTCGCGACGATCGCGCAGGGGGGGGAGGTGCAGCTCGATCGTGTTGATGCGGAAGAGCAGGTCTTCGCGAAAGCGGCCCTCGGCCACTTCGTCCGCGATGATGGCGTTCGTCGCCGACAGAATGCGCACGTCGGCCTGCCTCACCTTCGACGAACCCACGCGCTCGTACTCCCCCGTCTGCAGCGCGCGGAGGAGCTTCGCCTGCTGCCCCATCGACAGGTTCCCGATTTCGTCGAGGAAGAGCGTGCCGCCCTCGGCGATCTCGAAACGTCCGGGGCGATCCACGCGCGCGTCGGTGAAGGCGCCCTTCACGTGGCCGAACATCTCGCTCTCGAAGACGCCCTCGGCGATGCCCCCGAGGTTCACTGCCACGAACGGCTTCGACGCGCGCGGCGACGTGGAGTGCAGGAGGTTGGCGACGAGTTCCTTCCCCGTGCCGTGCTCGCCGGTGATCAGCACGTTGGCATCCGACGGACCCACCTGCTCGATCAGTTCGAGCACCGGGCGCATCACCGGGGACTCGGCGACAAACGATGGAAAGCGCCCGCCGCGCAGCGTCTGGTTCTCCCCCTCGAGCCGCTGGTTCTTGCGCAGGGCCCTTCCCAGCTCGACGGCCGTCCGAAGGATGGACAGGAGCCGGCCGTTGTCCCACGGCTTCTCCACGTAGTCCTGCGCCCCCCGGCGCATGGCCTCCACCGCGCTGTCGATGCTCGCCCACGCCGTCATCACCACCACGGGCAGCGTCGCGTCGAGGGCCGACACCTCCTGCAGCAGGTCGAGCCCCTCGCGCCCGGAGGTCGTGTCGCGCGTGTAGTTCAGGTCGATGATCGCGCCGTCGTAGTCGCGCGCCGTGATCATCGACAGCACTTCGGCGGGCGCGTGCGCCGCCTCCACCACGTACCCCTCCCGCTTGAGCAGGAGGCGCAACGCCTCCACAACGTCCGACTGGTCGTCAGCGACCAGGATGCGCGGGGATCCCATGGGCGGAATATGGCAGGCCACCGATCACTTCGCCGTGCAGCATCGGCTCTTCAGCCTGAGAAGCCTGCGTCAACCGACCGGCGTGTCCTCCACGATCCAGCCGTCGCGGACCGTGATGATGCGGGACCCGAAGCGCGCATTGTCCTCCGAGTGCGTCACCTGCACGATCGTCGTCCCGGCGCGGTTGAGCTGTACGAAGAGCTCCATGATCTCGCGGGCCTGCGACGAATGCAGGTTGCCCGTCGGTTCGTCGGCGAGGAGCAGGGACGGCTTGGCGATCACGGCACGGGCCACGCCCACGAGCTGCTGCTGGCCGCCGCTCAGCTGGCGCGGATACAGGTCCTTCTTGCCCACGATCGAGAAGCGGTCGAGCGCGTCACCGACGATCGCCGCCCGCTCGTCGCGTGGCACGTCGCGATACGACAGCGGAACGTCGAGGTTCTCCGCCACCGTGAGGTCGTCGAGCAGGTGGTACTGCTGGAAGACGAAGCCGACATACCGGCGATTCAGGGCAAGGCGCTCCTTGTTCGCCATCGCGTGCACCGCGTGGCCGCGGAACATGAATTCCCCGGTCCACTGCCCATCAAACATCCCGAGGATCGCGAGGAGCGTCGACTTGCCCGCGCCCGACGGCCCCATGATGGTGATGAACTCCCCCGGCTGGATGTCGAAGCTGATGCGTCGCAGCACGTACGACCGGCCCGCCGCGGTGTCGTAGAACTTCTCGACGCCGCGCAACGAGACGAGCGGCCCAGTGATGGGTGGCTCCTCGACGGGAACGGCCGGCTTGCTCGACTTGAAGAACGCCATGATCTGGGGAGCGAGGGATTCAACTACGCTGCGTACGAATGAACACTACCACGTGGGTGTGGAACGGACCAACTCAGGCGACCGGCAATGGGCAATCGCCGGAAGGGTGACGCGGAACGGGGGCTGACCCCCGGTGGCAGGCACGGCACTCCATCGCCCATTGCCCACAATCACTCCGACCGCAGCGCCACCACCGGATCCACCCGCGTCGCCCGGCGTGCCGGAATCCAGGACGCGAGGAGCGCGACGAGGCTGAGCAGCACGGGGATCGCGATGAAGGTCAGCGGGTCGGTCGCCGAGATGCCGTACAGCGACCCGCGAAGCACCTGCGCGAGCCCGATGGCCGCCGGCACGCCGAGCAGGATGCCCACGCCAAGCATGCGAGCGCTCCCGGACAGGATCAGGCCGAGGACATCGCGGGGAAGGGCGCCAAGTGCCATCCGGACGCCGACCTCCTGCGTGCGCTGCGAAACGCCGAACGACACGACCCCGTAGAGCCCGACGCTGGCCAGTAGCAGCGCGGCAACGCCAAACACGGCGAACATCGCACCGTACACGCGCCCCTCGAACATGCGATCGCGAATCGTGTCCTGCATCGTTCGCAGGCCGCTCACCGGAAGGTCGCGATCGAGCCCCGCGATCGCCGCCTTCACCGCGGCGATGGCCGCGGACGGATCCCCCTCGGTGCGCAGCACGATGTCGGCCCCGGCCCAGCCGCTCTGGTCGAACGGCACGTAGACGTGTTCTCGACGCAGTTGGTCGGTCACCCGGCGCACCACGACATCGGCCACGATGCCAACGACCGTGGTCGGCACCGAGTCGCCGCCGAGTGTCATCGTCTGTCCGAGGGCGTCCGCGCCGGGGAATGCCGTTCGCGCCATCGACTCCGAGACGACCGCCACCCTGGGCGCTCCGCTGCGGTCGGCATCGGTGAAGGCGCGACCCCGCAGCACCGGGATCGCGAAGGTGCTGAAGTACCCCGGCGTGACCGGGTTGTACTGCGCCTCGGGCAGGTCTGACGGATCGTACGTCCGCCCCGCCGGCACGTAGGAGTTTGAGGTGCAGCAATCCCCGATGGGCGTCCAGCCAGCCAGCGCCGCGGACCGCACGCCGGGAATCGCCTGGAGCGACTGCAGCAGGTTGCCACGCGCCACCGTGCGCGCCGAATCCGTGGCGTAGCGCTCTCCGACCAGCGAGACCTCGGCGATCAGGACGTGGTTCGGGTCGAGGCCAAGCTTCGCGTCCCGCGAGCGCAGGAAGCTCTGCACCATCAGTGCCGCGCCCGCGAGGAGCACGAGCGAGAGGGCGAGCTGCGCGACGACCAACCCCTGGCGCAACTGCCCGATGCTTCGGTGCGCGCTGCCGCCGCGACCTCCGGACTCCTTGAGTGTCTGTGAGAGTTCCGGTGCGGAGAGCCGCAGCGCCGGCACGACGCCGAACACGATTCCCGAAAGCACCGTGGTGATGAGCGTGAGCCAGAGCACGGTGCGATCCACGCCGAACGTCATCCAGAACGGAACCGTCGAAGGCATGCCCCACGTGGTGAACACGTCCACGCCCCACGTTCCGATCAGCACGCCCAGCGCCCCGCCGAGGATCGCGAGCAACACGCTCTCGGTGAGCAACTGCCTGACGAGTCGGCTGCGCGTGGCGCCCATCGAGAGCCGCACCGCCAGTTCGCGCTGGCGGCCGGACCCGCGGGCCAGCAGCAGGTTGGCCACGTTCGAGCAGGCGATGAGCAGCACGAACACCACCGCACCGATCATCGTGAGGAAGATGCTGCGCACTTCCGAGCGCACGTCTTCGCTCAGCTCGAACATCCACGCGCTCATGTTCTTGTTCGTGTCCGGGTACTTCGCGGCCATCGTGCCCATGATCGTGGCGATGCGCGCATTGGCCTCGTCCTCGGTCACGCCGTCGGCCAGGCGCGCCACCATCTGCATGTTTCGCCAGTCGCGCTGGGCCATGGCGCCCTCGCTGGGCTCCGGCGGGAGCCAAAGATCCTCTGTCTCGGGGAAGCGGATCTTCGGCGCCATGACGCCGACCACCGTGTACGGGAGGCCATTGATCGTGATGCCACGCCCGATCACCGCGGAGTCAGCGCCGAACTTGCGCTGCCAGAGTCCATGTCCGAGGATCGCCACGCGACCGGCGAGTTCCTCGTCCGGACGGAAGAACCGGCCGAACGCCGGCTGGACGCCCAGCATCGGGAAGAGCGACGCCGTGACGCGGGCTCCGCCGACGCGCTCGGGCTCGTCGATGCCGCCGACGTTCCACTCGCCACCGCGATAGGTGCCGACGTCGCTGAACGCCCCACGCATCCCGGCGCGGACGTCCTGGTACTCGAGCCACGACCAGCTCGCGAAGTTCTCGCGTCGCTCGGTCGTCCGCCACGTGTTCACGTGCATCAACCGGTCCGCCTGGTGATAGGGGAGCGGGCGAAGCAGGATCGCGTTCACCGGGCTGTACACGAAGACGTTGGCCGCGATGCCTAACGCCATGCAGAGCACGGCGATCGCCGTGAAGCCGGGTGACTTGAGCAGGGATCGGATGGCGAACTGGAGGTCCTGGCGCAGGGCGTCCATGGCACGGCTCCTTGGTGTCGGGCACGCTCCCGCGGAGCGTGGGGGTACGCACGCCGGCTCGGGCAGTCCGGAGACCGCCCAGGTCGAGTTGTTGCTCTGGGTGGGGCGACCCGACGGGCGTCGCCCCCTGTGCTCAGCCGCGCGTGGTGCTCAGCACCACCGCGACCACTGCGACGGCGCCCAGGACCATCGCGGTCAGGGCACCCCGAACGACGAACCTCCAGGAGCTCGTCACCGGCTGCACCTCGCTGACGAGGTGCAGCCGACGCTCACGGTCCGTGTGGGACTGTCGGAGCGCAATCACGTTCAGCTGCTGACCGTGGCGGCGGTCATTTCGTCGACCACGCGACCGTCGAACAGGTGGATCCCGCGGTCCGCGTGCCGTGCATAACGCGGATCGTGCGTGACCATGCAGATGGTGGCGCCGCCACGATGCAGCTCGCGAAGCAATTCCATCACCGCTTCGCCGTTCGTGGAGTCGAGGTTACCCGTCGGCTCGTCGGCGAGGAGGATCGCCGGGTCGCCGGCCACGGCGCGGGCCACCGCGACGCGCTGCTGCTGACCGCCGGAGAGCTGTGACGGGTAGTGCTTCATGCGGTGCGACATGCCCACGCGCTCCAGCGCTTCCTGCACGCGCTTGCGGCGCTCGTTCGTCGCCATCCCGCGATACGTGAGCGGCAGCTCGACGTTCTCGTACACGGTCAGGTCGCCGATCAGGTTGAACGCCTGGAAGATGAAGCCGATCTGCCGGTTGCGAATGCGCGCGCGGTCGGCGGCCGAGAGGTTCGACACGTCCTCGCCGCTCAGGATGTACTTGCCATCGGTTGGGGTGTCCAGCAGGCCCAGGATGGACAGCAGGGTGGTCTTTCCACAGCCCGAGGGGCCGGAGATGGACACGTATTCACCCGGGCGGATCTCCATGTGGATCTCGGCGAGGGCGTGCGTTTCCACCTCGTCCGTGTAGAAGATCTTCTTGATGCCTTCCATGCGGATGAGCGCGTCGGCCGATGAGGGGCTGGTCATGATCGGGGGGGTGGTGGGTCGGACAGAGGGAGATGCGGAGCGAAACGGGGTGCCTAACGCTGGATGCGGACCTTCTGGACGTTGTCGAAGCGGGACATGTCGGAGACGATGACGCTGTCCCCGGGCTGCAGCCCCTGCTGGACCTCGATCGTGCTCACCGACGCGCGCCCGAGCTTCACGCTCATGCGCTCGGCCGTCTTGCCATCGGCGCTGACCTTGAACAGGCCCACCGTGCTCTCGGGTTGCCCGTAGGCCGGGCGCGCCACGAACAACACGTTGTCGAGGCGTTCGAGCTCGATCGTGCCGTCGACGGACAGGTCCGCGCGTGCACCCCTGGGCAGCTCGCCTTCGAGCGAGACCTCCACCGTCACCGTGCCGTTCTGCGAGATCGGGTCGACGCGCAGCACGCGACCGTCGATCAGGCCGTTGCGCGTGTCGATCGAGGCCTTCTGGCCCAGCACGACGTCCTTGACCTGGGTCTCGGGGACGCGGAGCACCGCCTTGAGCTTTCCGGGCTGCGCGACGCGCGCCAGCTCCTGCCCCGGGTTCACCCACTGGCCCAGCTCCCAGTTGAGCGACTGCAGCACGCCGTCCTCGCCGGACAACACTTTCATCGAGTTCACGCGGTCCTGCTGGAATTGAGAGATCGCCTTGAGGCGCCCCAGGTTGGCCTCGGCCTTGGCGACCTGCTCGCTGATCGCGTTGGTGATCACGTCGAGGCGCTTCTTCTCGAGGTCGAGCCGCGTGTCGAGCTCGGTGGACGCTTCCTTCGCCCGCTGCACTTCGTTTGGTGAAGTGAGGTTCTTCTTTTCGAGTTCCAGGATCACCTGGTAGTCGCGCGTCGCGATGCCCTTGGCCGACGTCAGCTGCGCCACGGTAGACGCCTGCGCGAGTCGGTTGCTCTCGAGCGACGTGCGCAGCGTGACGAGGTCCTGTTCGGCCTGCGTGACGTTGCGCTGGGCGTTGAGGTTCTCGAGCTGTACTTCGGGATTACTGAGCTCGAGGATCACGGTGGTCTTCGTGACCGGCGAGCCGGGCCGCAAGGGACGCGCTTCGACGCGTCCGGCGGTGACGGCGGCGACATATCGCATCTGCTCGGGCACGAGGGTGCCAGGAGCCCGGACGTTCCGAACAAAGGGACCGCGTACCACCGAGTCGATCCACAGCTCGGCGCGTGGGACGCCCTGTGGTCGAGCCTCGAGGTTGCTGAGGGCCACCGTCGTCGCGACGATGCCCAGCACGCCTCCGGCAATCAGGATGTTGCGCTTGGTCTTCTTTGGAGCTGCGCGCTTGATATCCACAGATATGGGCTCGTGTACGTCGGAGTTTGACAGCGGAAGTATGGAATTCGCTTCATGCTCCCCAAGGGAAGAAGCGTGCCTCACCCGTCGACGTCGATAACTCCTTGACTGACAACGGCTTGCGAAGTGAGCCGATTCCAGCCGCCGTGTGCGGACCCGGGACGCGGTGTCCGGAAACGAACAGCGCGGCCCCGTTGGGAGCCGCGCCGGGTTGCGAACGCCGTACGGTCAGCGAAGCGCGACGGTGTCAGTCGGTTCGATCGAGGCGACGAGGCGGCGGACGCCAACCCAGTTCTTGCGGAACCAGGTATTCGGCTGGTCAATCGACGCTTCGACGACCTTTCGCCTGGACGTGCTCGCGTGGACAAAGCGGCCCTCGCCGACATACATGCCGATGTGGGACACGCGCTTTCCGCGTCCGAAGGTCAGCAGGTCCCCGGGCTTGAGCACGGTGGGATCCATCGCCACCTCCACGCCCTGCGTGGCCTGTTCCCTCGCGGTCCGCGGCAGCTCGATGCGAAGCACAGACATCACGAACTTCACGAGGCTGCTGCAGTCAAATGCCTGCCCGGGGTTGTCGGCGCCGAGGAGGTAGCGGGTTCCCAGCTGTGAACGGGCCATGGTGACGAGGGCCGCGTGCTGTTGCGGGGCGTGCGCGACCTGTTCCCCAAAGGCACCGGCCGTCGTCACCGAGTCGAATCGCGGAATGGCTGACTCGACCAGACGCAGGGACAGCGAGTCCTTCAGGCGCTGCGCCGAGAGACTCAGGGCCTCGAAGGGCTTCTTCCGGGGCGCCCGCTCGCTGCGCTGCGCCCCGACTGGGACGCTCAGAGCGCCAGCGAGGGTGAGCAGTGCCAGGGAGCGAATGACGTACCGGAGAGGCATTCCGAGATTGGTCTAAAGTGGTGAACAGACAAGGTACGCCCGGACCGGTGTCAGGAAAGGAGGCGTAGATCACCAACGCGTCGTCGGTGCTGTCCGAGTGGTCAGGGCGCCGGTTCGACCCCTCGGTAGGCGCAACCCGAGGTGCAGGTTTCCCTCACTTCGACCTCGGTCAGCCCTGAAAGGTTCGCTGCCAGCCTCCGCCAGATCCAGATGGCGAGCACCTCGCTCGTCGGGTTCTCGAGGCCGGGGATCTCGTTGAGGTACCGATGGTCCAGGGCCTCCATGACGGGCGCGAAGGCGCTTTTCAGGTCGGCGAAATCCATGACCCATCCCGTGGTCTGCCCGACCGGGCCGGTCACCGTCACTCGAACGTGAAACGAATGCCCGTGGAGGCGGGCGCACTTGTGGTCCGGCGGCACGTTGGGGAGCCGGTGGGCCGCCTCGAACGAGAATTCCTTGAACAGGTTCACGAACCAACAGATGGCAGGTGGCAGATGGCAGGCGAGCTGGCTGCCATCCGAGCGTCTAGCGGATGCCGAGCATCTTGTGCGTCTGCAGGCTCAGTCGCCACTGTGGGTGCTCCAGGCAATACGCGAGCGCGGCCTGGGTGTTGGCGTCTCGCCCCGGGCCGTCCATTGGTTGCAGGGAGAAATGCTGGAACGCGAGCGAGGCGAATCGCTCCGGCATCGCGTCAGGCTGGGGATAGACGAGCTTGAGTTCATCGCCCGTGGTCAGGGCGAGCTCCGCGCGCGCCTTTGGACTGACGCAGGTCCAGTCGATGCCCGCGGGTGCCGGGACGGTCCCATTGGTCTCGACGGCCACCTCGAATCCCCGGGCATGGAGCGCGTCGATCGCTGCTTCGTCGAGTTGGAGCAGGGGCTCACCCCCGGTGCAGACAACGTACGGAGTGCCTGCCGCGGAGGCGGGCCAGCGCGAGGCCACGGCCTCGGCGAGGGCCGCGGCCGTCGCGAACTTCCCTCCGTCGGGACCCACGCCGACGAAATCGGTGTCGCAGAAGGTGCAGATCGCGCCCTCCCGATCGCCCTCGCGTCCCGTCCACAGGTTGCACCCGCTGAACCGGCAGAACACCGCCGGGCGCCCGGCCTGGCAGCCCTCGCCCTGCAGCGTGTAGAAGATCTCCTTGACGGTATACACGGCCGTCAGGCGGCGTAGCGTGTGGGGTCGGCGATCCCGGCCTCGGCAAAGCCGCGGCGGCGGAGCTGGCAGGCGTCGCAATGTCCACACGCCGCCCCGTCCCCCGCCGGGTCATAGCAACTGGTCGTCGCCGCGTAGTCCACGCCTAACGCCATACCGCGCCGGATGATCTGCGCCTTGGTCAGGGCGATCAGCGGCGCCCGGATGCGCACCGGCCGCGTGCCCTCGACCCCGGCGCGCGTCGCGAGGTTGGCCATGTGCTCGTAGGCCGCGATGTACTCCGGGCGACAGTCCGGGTAGCCACTGAAATCGAGGGCATTCACGCCGATGAAGATCTCCCCCGCCCCCAGGACCTCGGCCCACGCGAGCGCGAACGACAGGAAGATCGTGTTGCGCGCCGGCACGTACGTGACCGGAATGCCATGCCCGAGATCCTCCGACGACCGGTCCTTGGGCACCGCGACGTCGGAGGTGAGGGCGGAGCCGCCGAACATCCGGAGGTCGATGTCCGCCACCACGTGCGCGGCGACCCCGAACGCCTCGGCTACGCGCCTCGCCACCTCGATCTCTCCCCGGTGCCGTTGCCCATAGCGGAAGGTGAGGGCATGGACGGTCCGCCCCTCACTTCGGGCGATGGCCAGCAGCGTCGTGGAATCGAGCCCGCCGCTGAGGAGCAGGACGGCAGGGTCGGCGTCAGGCGGAACGGAGGGCGGCACCTTGGCTTTTCGGGGGATTGTCGACGCAAAGCTAATGGACTAATCGTGAAGGGAGCTGAACACCGCACCGGGATTCGGCTCGCCACCCCGCCCAGTCACCATGACCCTGTCCCGCCTCCTTCCCGCACTCGCCCTGGTCGCGCTTGGGGCCTGCGCCCGTGCCTCGAGCGTCGCCGAGCCGGCCCGGCCGGTTGCCGCGGCCATCACGGACGGCCAGGGGGTCCTCACGGCGATGCACACGCGGTACGTGGGGAAGTTCTTCACGACGCTGAGCTTCGCCCAGAACACGACGAACATCACCCAGGCCGGACGTGAGATCAAAGGCGTATGGTACGAGTACATCGCCGTTCCGGGTCGCCTGCGCATCGACTACCTGCCACTCTCCTCGCGGAGCGGCGTCCTGTATGCGGGCGGGCGCATCCATTCCTTTGCCGACGGCAAGCCGCAGGCTCCGCAGCGCGGATGGAACGCGCTCCAGGTGCTGATCGCCGACGTGTACGGCCAGCCGGTGGACAGCACGGCGTTCCAGCTCGACTCGTTAGGCTTCGACCTCGCGGCGATCCACCAGACCCAGTGGCAGGGGAAGGCGATGTGGGTCGTCGGCGCCAGGGCGGGGGACACGACGACGTCGCAGTTCTGGATCGACCGCGATTCGCTCCTCATCCGCCGCGTCATCCAGCGCGATGCGCGCGCGGCCCGACCCGTGGTGACCGACATCCGGTTCTATCGCTACCAGGATGTCGGCGGGTACCCGGTGTCGTTCGACGTGCACTTCTACCGCGACGGCCGCCTGTACTTCAAGGAGGAGTACTTCGACGTCCAGGTGAACGTGCCGATTCCGGCGGAGGTATTTGACCCCACGAAGTGGAGCTCGAGCCAGATCAAGCGGACAGCAAACAAATGATTTCCGGGTTCAGATGGCAGAAAGCGTCAGCATAGGATGCAAAGCAAACGAGGCGCGCCGGCTCGGGGCGCCCCGTTGGTAGAAGGCTTCGCGCCCGCCTGCCCGCCTGCCCCGCCTGCCCGCCCGCCTGTCGTGAAATCACGGAATTCTGCGCACTTCAGGTCAACCTGGAGGTTCGCGTGAAGTCCCTTCGTTGTTTGCCTCTTGCCGCCACGTTTGCGGCGTGCTCCGATGCTGCTCTGTCCCCGCGGCAGCCCGTCAGTCCGACGCCAACGCTCTCCGGCACGTGGCAAGCGTCGTTTTTCGAGATCACCCCTCCCGGCGGCCCGACGTTCGACATGCTGCACCTGGGAGCCAGCCTCACCATTACCGTGGACACGGACGAACGCACCGCGGGCCGTCTGGTCGCTCCCTTCGGGTCGCCAGAGGGCCGCGTCATCGCCAATGGCCCTCGCGTCCGGTTCGACCAGGAAGCGGAAACGTTTGTACGCTTGCTGGAATGGACCTGGAGCGGGGATACACTCGCGGCGATCGACCACCCGCTCGGTGAAACGCGCTTCACCGTTCGACTCGTGCGAGGGGTGAGCTAGCGGCAGAGAGTCACGTGCTTCCCGTCCTTCTCGCGTGAGAAGGGCTTGGAAGCACGAGAAGCATGGGACTCCTGCTAGCCCTTACCAAGGCCTCCGACCAACTCGCGAAGCTGGACGGACCCTTGCAGCAGCTGCGTGGACGCGGAGCTCATCTGCTCGCACGCCGCGCTCTGCTCCTGCGTGGATGCGCTGACCTGCTGCGCCGCGGCGGCATAGCTCTCCGCCGTCCGCGCCACCGACTCCACGCTGCGAGCCGCGCTCGCCACAAACTGCGCGTTGCCTCTGGCCTTCTCGGCAGCCGCACCGGCGGCAGCGCGCGTACGTGCCGCCGCAAGCGTAATCGTGTTCAGCGCCGAGTCGAGCTCGCGCGACACGCCCTCGATTTCCGACACCTGCTGCACCCCGTTCTCCATCGCCCGCGTCGTCGACGCCACGCGACTGGTCACGAGGCGCGTCAGTTGCGTGACGTCGTCGGCCGCGGCCTGCGCCTGCTCGGCGAGCTTGCGCACCTCGTCGGCGACGACACCGAAGCCTCGTCCCGCCGCGCCCGCGCGCGCTGCCTCGATCGCCGCGTTCAGCGCGAGAAGATCGGTCTGCTCGGCAATCCGCCCCACCGACGCGACCAGGCGATTGATGTGGTCCGCCGTTCCCTGCAACGCCTGCACTTCGGCGGCGGCTTCACCCACCGTGCTGCGCACCGTCACGAGGATGCTCAGCGAACGCTCGATCTCGGAGCGCTTGGCCCGCGCCGACACCTCGATCTCGCCGGCAAGCCCGCCGACTTCATCGGTCCCGCGCAACACTTCGTCCGCGTTCCCCTGGATCGACCGCAGGGCCTCGTCCACCGCGCGCAACTGTCGCACCTGGCTGTCGGCGCTCGACGAGATGTCACTCATCGACGCGGCCATCTGGCTCGCCGAGGCCGAGATCTGTTCCGAGACGTTGGCCAGTTCCCGCGCCGATCCCGAGACGTCGTCGGCAGTCATCGAGGTGACGTTGACGACGCGCGACAGCGAGGCCGCCGCGCCGTTGAGCGCATCGGCGAGGTCGCGGAATTCGAGGGGCAGGTCGTCGTGCGATTGCGGTGAGAAGTCCCCGCTGCTCAGGGCGCGCGCCTGGGCGGCGAGGCGCCGCATCGGTCGCGCGATCCAGCCGACCGTGGTAACCACCACCACCAGGCCTAACGCGGACGCGATCCCCATGATCACGAGCACCCACAGGGTGCGCTGGTCGGCTTCACGACGCAGCGACTTCGAGGCGGCCTCCACCCCGCGCGTCTTGAGCGCGTTGAGGGACTGCACGTCGCGCGTGAGTTCCTCGATCCCCCGGCGGGCGAGGGCGGCCTCACGGTTCGCATCCGCCGAACGACCCAGGTCGACCAGGCGGTGCGCGCGGGCGTAGCGGACTTCGACGGCCGAGAGCTGCTGGTCGATCGCCGCGATCAGGGCGGCCTCGTCGCGTGACATGTCGGGGTGCAGCGCCATCTCGCGCTGGGCCCGATGGGCCGCGGCGCCGGTGCGGCGGAAGTCGTCGGCCGCCGAGCTGTCGTGCGAGACGAGGTAGCGGTCTGCCGCCGCGAGTTCCTGCGTCACCGAAGACGAAAGCCGGCTCGAGAGCTGCGCATCACTCTGCACGGTCGACAGTGTCTCGCCGATGAGCTCCGACATGCGACCGACCGCCGCGCGGGCGGCGAGTCCGGCGACGCCGAACAACAGCGCGAGCAGCCCGAAGCCCGCAAAGAGCCGCTGCCGGAGGCTGCCGAGGGAGACCAGCGCTCCCGAACGTTCAGCTGCCACGGGCCGCTCCTTCGACGTGGAACGCTCCGTTGCGAATCCGCGTGATCACCACGCTCTTGCCAACGACGTCACCCGACGGCGTGAACTGGATCGAACCCGTCACGCCCTGGAAGGGCGCGCCGGACAGGTTGGTGGCCAGCCAGTCACGGACCGCCTGACGAGACGGGCCGGCGTCCTCGATGGCGCGTGCGAGGAGCTTCGTCGCGTCGTACGCGAGCGCGGCGTTCTGGTCGGGATCGGCGCCGTAGCGCGCGCGGAAGCGCTGCGCGAACAAGCGGACCTCGTCGCGCGGGTCTTCCACGGCAAACGGTGTCGCCACGAGCACACCTTCAGCCAGGGGCCCCGATGCAATGACGCCACTCCAGCCGTCTCCGCCCATGAACGTGGCGGCAATGCCCTGCCGGCGTGCCTCGCGCAGGACCGCAATGCCCGACGCTGCTGTCCCCGCGACGAAGACAACATCGGGCTTGTGCTGCCGGATCCAGGCGAGCGTCGGCTCGAGGTCGGAGACCGAATCCGACGCGATCGGATCGCTTGCCACGACGCGTCCGGAAAAATGACGGATGAACGCGTCGGAGAGCCCGCGTCCGTAGGAATTGTTCTCATAAAGCACCGCCGCCCGCTGCAATCCCGCGCGTCGCGCATAGGCCGCGATGTCGCGCCCATTCATCGAGTCCGATGAGATCACGCGAAAGACCCACGGCGAGATGCCCGAGAGCGACGGACTCGTCGCGGTGCTCGAGATGGCAGCGAGGCCCTTATCGTAGATCGGTGCCGCGGCGACCGAGGTCCCCGACTCGAGGTGCCCGATGACGCCCAGGATGTCGGGATCGGCAAGGAACTTCGAGGCGACGCGAACCGCCCGTGCGCCGTCGCTGCTGTCATCCTCGGCGACGACGTCGAGCGGCCGCCTCCGTACGCCGCCCTGCGCGTTGATCTCCTCGACAGCGAGATCGATGCCGCGCTTGCCCATCACGCCGTAGGACTCCCGCCAGTTCCCGGCCGCGCCTACCCGAATGGGTCGATCGGAGCCTCCGCAGGCGCACAACAGAAGGGCGGCAGCCGACACGAATTGGCGCCGCGACGAGGTCGCGAGGGAGGAGAGCTTCACGACGTACAGACGTCGGGCTCGGACGCCTCGCAACGTGTGAGGTGAGTCACCGTTCCCATGGCGGAACGGCGACTTGGACGCTTCTCATGAAGTTTAGGCGAGCCGGGCTGCTACTGCTTCGCGGCTCCTGGGCCGATCCGGTCGCGGTCCTTCATTTGCGCGGGGTCGACGGACCATTGATCAAGGTGCGCCCACCAGGCGTGCAGGGGCATGCGCGCGCGGCGGAAGCGCTTGTGGATGCCGCTCACGGTGCGCAGCTCGTACAGCCAGATGGCAGGGGCGTCCTCAGCGAGTATCTCGCCAGCGCGGGAAAAGAGGTCGCGGGACTTCTTCGGATCGAACTCCGCCACGGCGCTGTCGACGGTCGCGTCGAACGACGGGTTGGAATACGAGCCGTAGTTGCTCCCCTGCTTTCGCTGTTCCGACTTCCACGTCTGACGCAGGGCCCCTGGATTCGGATCTCCCGAAAACCCGAGCACAGACACGTCGAAGCGTCCCGCGTCGGAGTTGGACATCAGCACCGCGGGGTCGAGAGCATCGATGGTCACGCGCACCCCAACCTGCTTGAACTGCTCCTGCAGAATCGTGATGGCCTTGAAGCGATTGCCGCTTGCGGGCCCCGACATG
>JACMLI010000361.1 GCA_014379705.1 Gemmatimonadaceae bacterium | reverse complement strand
CGTGCCGTCAGCCAGTCACAGAGCACGCCGCCCGCGGCGGCCCCCGCCGCCCCAACGATCCACTGCGCCCCCGTGAAGTAGCCCGCCACCGTGGGCGAGAGGTGCCGCACCTCGGTGAGGTAGTAGTAGAACCAGTTGAAGAAAAGGTAGAAGACGTAGTTGAGGCAGAAGTAGCTCGAGGTGAGGAGCATGATGTCCTGGTTCCGCGCCACATCCTGCCATCGCGCGTGCACGCGCGCGTGCGCCGCCGGTTGGTCGGCCCGGATCAACGCGAGCTCCGCCTGGTTCACGCGAGGATGCGTCGCGGGATCATCGCGGTCTTCCCACCACCACAGCCCGGCGAGCACGATCGCGAGGGGGGCCGCCGCCATGAGCCCCATGCGCCACCCGAATCGGGAGATCAGCCAAACGAGGAGCGGGGCCGCAGCCGCAGAGGCGAGCGTGAAGGTCACGTTCTGCAATGCGTTGGCGAGCGCCCAGCGACCGGCGGGAAACCATGTCCGAGTCGTGCCACCGGCCGTGACCGGGAAGAACGGCGCCTGCAGTGCCCCCATGGCCCCTCGCAGCGCCACGAGGGCAGTGAGAATGAACCAGAGCGGTGCCGTCTCGCGTCCGGGAATGAGTCCGATCGCCAGTGTGACGACCGCCCACCCCGTGATCATTCCGAGGACCACCTTCCGCGGCCCGAAGCGTTCGCCGAGGAGGCCCCCGGGGATCTGCAGCAACGCGTAAGGCAGGACGAATGCGGAGAGGACGAGTCCAAGCTGCGTTTCGCTCAGCCCCAGCTCCGTCTTGATGGAGGGCCCGGCAATCGAAACGTTGCTCCGGAAGATGTACGCGACGGCACTGGCAGCCATGATGAGGCCGAGGATCCGCCAGCGAACGATCGTGGGGCGCGTCATGAGCTGGAGCTTGTGGCCGGGCAGTCGAGCCTGCCAGTAGGGGGCGAGTGGGATGGGTAAGGCACGGGAAGCACGGGAAGCACGGGAAGCACGGGAAGTGACGGGCGCCGGGGTGACTCACGTGCTTCACGTGCTTCGCGCAGTTTGTTTGACACGTGAGGCACGAAGTCACGCAGGGGCGCGACCACGGACCGGACTACCGTAGTGCCACCCTGATCCCGGGGATCGGCTCGACGTTCTCGGGGTGGCGGGGGCGCGCCAACATCTCGCCACGCTGGTGGGCCAGAATGAACTCGGTCGCCGGATGATGGGACGCGCGCACCTGCGCGCTGAACGCGTCGTGGTCGTAGGGCACGCGTCGGTGCTGCACGAAGACGCCATCGCGGGCGATCTCGAGGATCACGTAACTCGCGCGCAGGTCGCCGGATCGTGGATTGCTGACACTGCCCAGGTTCACCAGCGTGAGGGCTCCGAGGCGACGCAGCATCGCCTCGTGCGTGTGGCCCACGATGACGACGTCGGCATTGCAGCCATCGAGCATGGCCGACAGCTCCGCATCGCCCTGCCCGGGATGGATCCCCGGACCGTCATCGGTCCCGGGCGCCGCATGCACGGCGAGCAGGCGCATGCCATCGATCGTCTCACGGATATCGAGCGGCAGTTGCGCAAGCCAATCGAACCACCCGGTCGCCGAGACGAAGCCCCGCGTCCAGGCAAAAGAGGCCGATATGCTGGCGTACAGGTCCACCTGCGACGGGTCGCCGAGTACGTCCGCAAGGGCAGGGGGCGGACGATCGTTCGTGCAGGTGTACCGGTCGGTGTTGCCCCTGAGGAATCGCGCGCGGTCGACGCTCGTGACGCGCTCGAGCACTCCCGATGGATCGGGACCGATGGCAGAAAAGTCGCCGAGAAACCATGTCTCGTCGACGGCCATCGCCCGGGCGTCGGCGAGCACGGCATCGAGCGCGAACGTGTTCCCGTGGATGTCGGAGATCAGGGCAAGGCGCATGTCTGGGTAGCAGGGCTCGGCGATCCTACGCTGCTGGTGGCGGTGAGGCAACGGGTTCGAGGAACCATTCGCGTCCTCCGGTGGTGATTGCTCTTCCCCAGTGTCTTGAAGAGCCTTTCACCACGGAGGACACGGAGGGCACGGAGGATCGCCTTGAGCGTGCGACCTTGCCTCTGACACCTGCTGCGTGGCATGGTAGAAGTTGACAAGTCACCCAACGCATTCGCCGCAGCCGATGGTCACCAGGACATTTACCCCCCGTGTCCCCCGTGTCCTCCGTGGTGAAAGGCTCTTTCAATCCTCGATTGCTCTTCACCCCCGAAAGGGCACGGAGGAGAAAGGCCCTTGTCGCGCGGCGTCCCAACGGCGGCAGGCCTGACGCCGGGATGCCGCACGCGCCATGTTTTGGGCAACCCGAACCGTCGCCCATATGACGCCTTCCCGACGCGATTTCCTCCGCACGACGTCACTCGCCGGCACCGCCCTCGCGCTCGGCCCCGCTGTTCGCGTGGCATCCCAGGCCAATGCGGCGTCCGTGCCAGCGCCCACGACTTCGGTCGCACCGAAGAAGCTCCTCATCCTCGGCGGTACCGGGTTCATCGGCCCCAACATGGTGAAGTACGCCCTCGCGCGTGGACACGAGGTCACCATCCTCACGCGTGGCCGCAGCGCGACAAAGGTCGACGGCGTGGAGCACATCACCGCAGACCGCGAGGGCGACCTCGGCATGCTCTCGAAGCGGAAATGGGACGTAGTGCTCGACAACAACGCGCGCGACTATCGCTGGGTCACCCGCAGCGTGAAGGCGCTCAAGGACTCGACGGGACACTACTTGTTCGTCTCCTCGATCTCCGCCTACAAGACTCCGGGATTCAGCTACGCCACCGCGGGACAGGTACGCACGGTGCCGGTGGAGGAATCCTTCGAGCGATTCGCACCGGCCGGCGACTTCAAGGATGGCGTCGAGGCCCCATACGGGTTGTCGAAGGCAATGTCGGAGAACTTCGTGCACGCCAACTTCCCGTCGGGGACGACGGTGGTGCGTCCGGGCCTCATCGTGGGCCCCGGCGATCCGACCGATCGCTTCACGTATTGGCCGGTGCGCATTGACGAAGGGGGCGAGGTGCTGGCGCCGGGGAATCCCGACCACGCGTCGCAGGTCATCGACCAGCGTGATCTCACCGAGTGGATCGTGCGCCTCGCCGAAAATGGCGTGAAGGGCGACTTCAACGCGACGGGGCCGGGAACGCGCATGTCGATGCTCGAGATGCTCGCCGGGTGCCG
>JACMLI010000360.1 GCA_014379705.1 Gemmatimonadaceae bacterium | reverse complement strand
TCGGCGTCGCGCACGCCGGAAAAGGTCGTGCGAATGATCGGGTACAGGGAATAGAGCCAGAGCGCGACGAGGGCGGGGAGCACTCCCACCCCGAGCAACGGGATCATGAACGCGAGCAGCGCGATGCTGGGAATCGTTTGTATGACGCCCAGGAGCCGGATCACCGGCTCGGCGACGGCCCGCGAGCGCTCGAGGGCGAGGCCGAGGGGGACGGCCACGGCGATCGCGGCTCCGAGGGCGACGCCCACGAGCCACAGGTGCCGGATGAGCTGCGAGAACAGCGAGCCGCGATGCGCACTGACGTACGCGAGGAATCCGGCGCGGGCCGATCCCTGCGCCTCCTCGCCTGTTGCTGCTCGGGTGGCGAGTCCGAGCGCGCCGAGCGCCGATGCAGCGACGCGGGCGACGTCCTCGCCGTCGACCTCGACGCGACGATTGAGTTCGCGCATCATGGCTGCGTCGAGACGCCCGCTCAGGAGCGACAGCGCGCTGATGACCTCCGGGCGCCGCTGCGAGATCGCCGGCGCGACCACGGCGCTCGCTTCGTAGGGCGGAAAAACGTGGCGGTCGTCCACCAGCACCACGAGGTTGTAGCGCGCCAGCAATCCATCGGTGGAGTACCCGTCGATGACGTCCACGCTGCCCGCCGCAAGCGCCTGGTACTTCACGGCCGGAGCGAGTGGCCGCACGTCGTCGAACTGCATGCCGTACGTGCGCGCCAGGGCCGGGAGCCCATCGGCTCGCCCGATGAAGTCGGCGGTGAGTCCGGCCGAGAGGTGCGACGCCTCACGCGCGAGGTCGCTGAGCGACGCCAGGCGGTACCGCGACGCAGCGTCGCGCGTGACGGCGATTGCGTACGTGTTCTCGAAGCCCAGGGGAGCGAGCCAGCGCACGCCCCAGCGTTCCATCGACGCGCGGGCCACATGTGCGTAGACCGCACGAGGGTCGGCGGCGATCGATCCGGTGAGCGTGTCGTGCAGGATGGCGAGCAGCCCGGTCCCGGTGTATTCGGGGTAGACATCGATCGCGTCGGTGCGAAGGGCACCGAAGGCCACTTCGGTTGCGCCAAGGCCCGGCTGGCGCGTCACGGCAATGCCGCGCGACTCGAGGAGTTGCGCGAACATCTCGCAGAGCAGGTACGACTCGCCAAATGGCTTCGAGGCGATGCGCACGGGCGCGTCCTGCGCGTCGGCGCCCATGGCGCCGAGGGCCATGAGCCCTGCAATGGCGAGTTGGCGCGCGATCATGAGGGTTGCAGCCGCGCGTGCGATGCGAGCGCCCGCGCAAAGAGCGCCTGCACGTACTCCGTCGCCGGGTGGCGCAGCAGTTCCTCGCTCGGTCCCTGCTGCTCGATGCGACCCGCGCGCATCACCGCGACGCGATCCGTGAGCCGGGCCGCCTCGGCAAGGTCGTGCGTCACGAGGAGCGTGGTGACTCCCAGTTCGGCACGCACGCGCTCAAAGGCGGCTTGCAGGTCGCTACGCGTGATCGCGTCCACGGCGCCGAAGGGTTCGTCGAGCAGGATGATCCCCGGACGTGCGGCGAGCGCCCGGGCCAACGCCACGCGCTGTCGCTGCCCGCCGGAGAGCTGGTGCGGAAAGCGATCGGCGAAGCGCGCCGGTTCGAGACCAACGAGATCAAGGGCCACGCGGGCGCGATCGCTGGCATCGGGACGGTTGAGCAGTGTTGGCACCAGCGCCACGTTGCGCAGGACCAGCCAATGGGGAATGAGCCCGCCGTCCTGTTGCACGTAGCCGATGCGGCGCCGCAGGTCCACCACCGCCTGCTCCGTCACGTTCGCCTCGCCCACGCGCACCACGCCCTGTTGCGGCTCGACCATGCGGTTGAAGCAGCGCAACAGCGTGGTCTTCCCCGACCCGCTCTCCCCGACGAGGGCGAGTGCCCCGCCGGGCGGCACGTCGATGCTGACGCCGCCCAGGGCGAGATGGTCGCGATATCGGTGGACGACGTCGTGGGCCGAGAGCGCGCCAGCGGGGGCAGTCAGGAGTCGAGGGCGGCGAAGAGGTTGTTGAGCGACTCGGCCATCGTCGGGTGCGAGAAGACGGTGTCGCGGAGTGCAGTGTACGGCAATCCGCCCATCATGGCCACCTGAAGGACGGTCGCGAGTTCACCGCCCTCCAGCCCAAGCACCGCCGCGCCGAGGATACGGTTCGTCTTCGTGTCGACGATCGCTTTCATGAAGCCGCGCGTCTCGTCCATCTCGATCGCGCGCGCGACGTGGCTCATCGGCATCGTCGCGACCCGAACGTCCCTCCCGGCCTCGCGGGCTTCCTGTTCCGTCATTCCAACGCGTCCCAGCTGGGGGTCGGTGAACACGGTGTAGGGAAGCAGGCGATCCGTGGTCGTGGCGCTCCCTCCGTTCAGGAGGTTGTGGTTGAGGATGCGAAAGTCGTCGTAGGCGATGTGCGTGAACGCCGGTCCGCCCTTCACGTCACCTATGGCATAGGTGCCCGCGGCGCTCGTTTCGAGCGTCGGAGAGACGACCACGAAGCCCTTGCTGTCGAGGTTGACGCCTCCTGCTGCCGCGTCGAGGTCGTCGGTGTTCGGCCGACGCCCGGCGGCGAGGAGCAGGTGTGAGCCATCGATGGTCGAGGTGATCTCCCCACGTTGCACCGTCAGGCGTATCCCACCACCGGGTCCTGTCGCGACGGATCGCGTGTTCGTGTCGAGGTGGAACTCGATCCCGTCCTCGCGCAGGATGTTGAGCAGCGCGTCGGCGATGTCGGCGTCCTCACGCCCGAGGAGCGCAGGGCCGCGCCCCACGACGGTCACCGTGCTCCCAAAGCGACGAAACATCTGGGCGAACTCGAGGCCGACGTACCCCGCGCCAATGACGACGAGGTGCTCCGGCGCGCGATCGAGCTCCATGATCGACACGTTGTCGAGCGCCGTAACGGTGTCGAGCCCCGCGATGTCGGGGGGCGCGTTCCGCAGGCCGGTACTGATGACAACGACGTCGGCGGATACCCGGCTCGCCGTGCCGTCCGTCGTGGTGATTTCCAGGGTCCGCGGCGCGACAAAGCGCCCCTGCCCGAACTGCACCTCCACACCCGCAGCCACGAGGCGATCTTCGCTCCCGCCACGGAAGCTCTCGACGATGGCGCGCTTGCGTTCGCGCACGCGTGCCTGGTCCACGGAGATCGGACCGCCGTGCACGCCGTAGTCGGCGCCTCGTCGTGCGAGGTATGCGACGCGCGCGCTCGCCACCATGGTCTTGGTGGGCGTACATCCTTCGTTGATGCACGTCCCGCCCACATGGAGGCGATCGATCAGCAGCGTCCTTCGCCCGGCCTTCGCGAACGCGCCGGCGAGTGGCGTCCCTCCCTGGCCCGAACCCAGCAGGATCGCGTCGTAGTGGGAGGTGTTCGACGGCGCCATTTCTCTCTGATGGCAGATGGTAGATGGCAGATGGCAGATGACAGAAAATAAGAACTCAGCGTTTGACAAAGTGCAAAAGCGCTTCTGCGTCCTCAGCGTCCTCAGCGACTCTGCGTTGCAGGCAGTTGATTGTGAGTGGATTCGCGTCACGAAGGCAGCGCGGAGGACGTAGAGGGCGCCACAGCCCGCTGCCAGATCTTTCGGTTCGTCCCCCCGTTTCGCGGGCCGTGTCTCCACACGTCCCGAACGCGCCCGTCTCAGCTATGCTGGAAGCGTGAAGACGACGCCGAGGTTCCCGGGGGTGTGGATCGTGTTATCCGCCGCCATCGCAGCGTGCGGCTCGAGCACGCCTCCCATCACGCCCGTCACCGATTCGGGGCAGGCCTACGTCCCTGACACTGCGTGGCGCACGGCAGTCCCGGCGGCCGTAGGCTTCGACGGCGCGCGCATGGGCGCGTTGGTGCGCGACGTGAACGACGGGCGCTATGGGGCGATCGACGGGGTGGTGGTCGTGCGCCAGGGATATGCGGTGGTCGAGTACTATCGCAACTGGTCGCGCGAACGCGCGCACACGATGCAGTCGGTCTCCAAGAGCGTGACGTCGCTCCTCGTGGGGCTCGCCATGCAGGCGAAACCGGGATTGACGCTCGACACGCCGGTGGTCGGCCTGTTCCCGCGCTATGCCACCCTGGAGAACGACGACACCCGGAAGCACGCGTTGACGATGCGGCACCTGCTCAGCATGCGGACGAGCATGGACTTCTGGGAGCAGCCCTACGCCGGATCCCCGCTCGACCAGCTCAATCGCTCGTCGGGCGACTGGGTGAAGTACATCCTCGACCGACCGATGGTGGGAGACCCGGGATCGACCTGGGCCTACAACAGCGGTGCAGCGATCCTCGCGTGCGCGGCGATCCGGGAGGCGACGGGGGAGGCGGCGGATGCCTTCGCGGCGCGTGAGCTGTTCCGCCCTCTCGGGATTCGCGGTGAGACGTGGTACCGGAGCCCGCACGACGGCCTCCCGCACTGCGGCGGTGGGCTCAACCTCCGCCCCGTCGACCTCGCCCGCATCGGGTACCTCGTGCTGCGCGGCGGGCGCTGGGGCGACGTGCGCATCGTGTCCCAGGCATGGATCGACGAGTCGACCCGGCCCATCTCCCGTGGCACCCCGGTGTTCTTCTCGAACTACGGGTCGGCGTACGGCTATTTCTGGTGGCTCTTTCCGACGGCGCGTGGTGGGAGCGACACCGGGGTCATCGCGGCATCGGGGAGTGGAGGGCAATGGTTGTTCGTGGTGCCGTCGCTCGACCTCGTCGTGGCGGTGGTGGCCACGAGCGGGGCGGGGCTCGACCTGCTCTACGACGGCGTCCTGCCCGCGATCACTCGTTAGGTCCGCCGCCGAACGCCGCCCCGAGCGCGGGTGACCACGTGGCCGCCGTGCCCGAGGGGCCCTTCGCCACGGCGGCATTGTAGCGCGCGAGCGCCCGACGCGGGTCGCGCATGCACCGGATGAGCTCTGCACGACCGAACGCCTGCTCGATCGTCACCGCCATCTGCCACCCGACCGTGTACCACGGGGCGTTGCCATCGCGGATCCGACTCTGGCACGCCTGCTGCCCCGGCGTCGAGCAGGGCCAACACGGCGGATGCCTGCGCGGTATCGAGCGTCAATGCGATCCGTTCCTGGGATCGCGCGATCGCCGGAGCGGCGACCCAGTCCTGCCAGGAGCGCGACGAGGGTGAAGAAGCGGGGGGAGCGCGACATGCCCCTCTGACACGGCGAATGCGCGACCGGTTGGCCGTTAGGCGCGTCAGCGCGCCCGGGTTGCCGAGAGCTTGAATCCAGTCATCACGTTCGCGCCGGTCATGAGCTGGCCATTTTCGGACAGGCGGACCGTATCGGTCAGTCCGGTCTGGATCCACCGGAAGGTGTAGCGGCGATGGTCGCGTGCGTCGCATTCCCATGTGCCGTTGAGCATCGGGAGCGCGTCGGTCGCCAAACGGTGGAACATGAGCGTGCCACCCGCCGCGACCGTCACGACCCCTCCCGTTGTCAGCCAATCCCAGCGCCCAGCTGCCTCGGTGCACTTCGCCGTCCCTTCCACGACTGGCGGCCTGGCGGAAGACGCGAGGTCACTGGCCAATTGCAGATCCGTTCCCTTTGCTTCAGGCCTGAAGAGCTGAAGGATGGTTGCCACGCTGGCGAGCACCGCAAGGACAGCCACGATCGGGTGATCGCCCCAGTTCAGCCATCCCGGCCTCCCTGGTCTAGACGCCTTGTCGGCGGGTCCGGGTCGTTCGGATTCCGGTGTCGTCATGTCAATGCTCCTGTTCGCCTGCGAGCGTCGAGAAAGTACAGGACGAGGGTGCGCTGTACCAGCCAAGACCGGCGGAGGCTCACTCAACGGCCAGCTTGTCCACCCCGTACTCGCAGTCGTCGGCCGTGTAGCCGGCCTCCCGCCCCGGCGGTACGTTCCCGCCCGGGGCCCCCGGCCCCACCCATGCCCCTCTCACTCGTCACGCCCATGACCGATCTCCCCGGTTTCCGTGCGTCCCGCTGGACGCTGCGCCGTCGGCTGGTCGTCCAGACGGTCGCCGCGCTCCTTCTGGCCCTTCCGGCGCTCGCCCAACAGAAGAAGAACATCAACCTTCGGGACATGCTGGCCCGGCCGACCTACGGCGGCTACCGGCTCTCCCCCGATGGCCAGATGGTGCTCTTCACGCGGACCGACCGCGAACCCAAGGAGTGGGCCGCAACGTCCCACATCTGGTTGCACGACCTGTCCTCCAGCAAGTCGTACCAGCTCACCAACTCGACGCGCGGTGAGACCAACCCGCGCTTCCTCCCCGATGGTCGTGTTGCCTTCACGTCGAATCGCGACGGCAAGAACGCGTGGTACGTGATCTCCCCGCGCGGTGGAGAGGCCGTGAAGCTCGTCGAGGGCGATTCCCTCCCGGCGAGTGGCAACTTCTCCATCGACGGCCGCAAGCTCGTCTTCACGCAGGAAACCGATCGCGCCGACAAGAAGGAATGGGAGGATCGGGTCAAGAAAAAGGATGACGGCTACTACGCCGAGAAGAAGCTCACGTGGACGCACATCTGGACCTACGACCTCGAGTCGAAGGCGCGGAAGCAGATCACCACGGGCACCACGGACAACCAGGGGCCGGCGTATTCCCCCGACGCGAAGTGGATCGCCTTCTCGTCCAATCGCACGGGCACGGGCATCCGTGATGCCAACTGGAGCAACAACAGCGACATCTACCTGGTCGCTGCCGAAGGTGGCGAGGCCCGGCCCCTCACGACGAACGTCGGTCCCGACAACGCCCCGGTCTTCTCCCCGGACGGCCAATGGATCGCCTACGGCTCGAGTGACCTCCGGAACAGCTCCGCCGACCAGACCGACCTGAAGGTGATCAGCGTGCAGGGTGGCGCCCCGCGCAACCTGACGTCGGGGCTCGACTATTCGATCTCCAACATCGAGTGGTCACCGGACGGCAAGACCATCTACTTCGCCGCCGCCGAGGGGCTCACGACCAAGCTGTACAAGGTGGCGGCCGCCGGTGGCACGCCGACCCAGGTATCGCTGGGTGCAAACTTCGTATTCGGCGACTTCAACGCCTCGTCCGACGGGTCGAAGTGGCTGGTCACGGGCGGCACGCTGGAGGAACCCGGCATCGTCTACCTCGCCGGCGTCGATGGCGCGCAGCCGCGGCGCATCCTCGCCGAGCATGATGTCCTCGACGAATTCAACGTCGCGAAGTCCGAGACGATCACCTGGAAGGGCGCCGACAACTGGAACATCGAGGGCATCCTCACCTACCCGTTGGGCTACCAGGCGGGCATGAAGGTCCCGATGATCCTGCAGGTCCACGGCGGTCCGTTTGGCCGGTACAGCGCGAACTTCAACGCCGGCGCCCAGATCTGGGCTGCGCGCGGGTATGCCGTGCTGCAGGGGAACCCACGCGGCAGCTCAGGGCGCACGCTCGCCTTCGGTGCCGCGAACCAGAACGACTGGGGTGGCAAGGACTACGTGGACCTGATGAAGGGCGTCGACCACGTGATCACGATGGGCGTTGCCGATTCCACGAAGCTCGCTGTGATGGGTGGGAGCTACGGCGGGTTCATGACCTTCTGGACCGTGACGCAGACGCCGCGCTTCAAGGCGGCGATCGGCCACGCTGGCATCTCCGACTGGTATTCGTTCTTCGGCCAGACGGACATCCCGAACCTGCTGGAGTACGGGTTCGGTGGCCTGCCGAGCGCATCGAAGGCGACGTACGAGCGCTGGTCGCCCATCGAGCACGCGACGAAGGTGACGACCCCGCTGCTCATCACGCATGGCGAGAACGACTTACGCGTGCCGATCCCGCAGGCGGACGAGTACTACCGGCTGCTCAAGAAGCTGGGCAAGACGGTCGAATTCCTCCGGTACCCGCGCGAAGGCCACGGCATCCAGGAACCGGTGCATCGCCTGCACCTCGACGTGGAGCAGGACAAGTGGTTCTCCGAGCATGTGCTCAAGCGGACGAAAGCGGTAAGCGACGACCGCTAGCCATTGCGTAGTGAGGAGGCCCCGGGGACTTTCCCCGGGGCCTTTTCCATGCCGGCCTCCCACATTCCCCATCCCACGCGCACATGCGAACCGCCGTGTTCTCACCGTTGCTGCTGCTCGCCATGGCTGCGCAAGCGCAGCAGTCGCGGGGAGAACTTCAGCTGGTCGCGGGACTCCAGCTGACGTATGCGTCGAACGGCGCGCCGTCACCGCCATGGCAGGTCGAATCGGTGGAACGCGACCTCGCGATCGGCGGGCGCGCCGGCTGCCTGCGAGTGCGATTCGCACCTGGCGGGCCACGCAGCGGTCCGGACGTTCGCGTCACCTGCGAGGACCAGGGGATGCTGTTCGCATGGGACTCGACCCGGAGCACGTGGCGTCCGTCGCGGCCTATCCAAGGCGGCGGCACGCTCGACCTGCAGAGCGGCCGGAATCGCCTGCGCTTTGTCGCCAGCGCGTCGTCGGTCGACACCGTGGCGGGCCACCTGGTCCGCGTGATCGAGACGACGATGGTGACGAGCGATTCCACGCTTGCCCCTATCCGTCGATTGCGGGAGCGCTATGCGCCGGCGCTCGGCACCGCCACCTGGGGCGTCTTTGAACGCCCGGATCCGGCATCTCCCGGCGGCTGGACGGTGGATCAGGAGTTCAAGATCGTCGGCATCAAGCTGCCCTGAGACCTGCCAAAAATACGAGGCCCGGTGGAGCGACAGGTCGTCGCCCCACCGGGCCCTGACCTCAAGAGCGGCTTACCGTCCCGTGCTGCTGCTGTTCACCAGCCCAGCGGTCGGCTGCAGCATCGACACGAAGTTCGAATAGCGGCTTCGCGACGTGGAGATGGGATTGACGTCGATCGTCGCGACCGCAGACAGAACGTTGGTGTTGGCCAGGTCGTAGTACAGCGGGAAGTCGTTGGGACCCGGGATCAGCACCGACGAACACGCGATCGTCAGGGTAGACACCCCGGTGGTGATCTGGTGCGGCCGGAGCGAGGTGGCCGGCAGCGTGTTGTAACCGCAGTTCACCGCGCCACCGGTGTTCGTCATGACCGCGCCCATGTCGAGCAGGAACTGGTTCTCGAGGTCGATGCCGGACTGCGGGTAGTAGCCGAGGAACTCGCCGATGAACACCACGCGACCACCTTCGTTGGCGAACTGCTTGAGCGCGTTGACTTCTTCGACCGTGAACGCCTGGAGGGGCGTCCAGAGCCAGATCGACTTCCAGTTGGCGCCTTGCGTGGCGATGATGTCATCCAGCGTACCGCTGCTGGAGAAGATGTCCACCATGGTCAGCCCCTGGCTGGTGATCGCCGAGCGAGTGTTGCCCATGTTGGTGTCGTTGCACTCATTGTTGCCAGTGGTGCCGCAACGCGCGTTGCGACCGCGATCCCACGCGACCTGCGTCGCGGCATTGCGCGGGCCACTCGTCGTGTAGTTCGCGAGGTTCTTCACCATCTGGACGTTGTTGGCGTTTGTCGTCGCGCCAGCGTCGAACACGTTGATGTCGTTGAAGACCACAATGTCCTTGCCCGGCGGCGGCGGCGGCGGCGAACCGCAGCGCTGGACCGTATGGACGAAGTACTCGTGCGCCGCGGGAGGATTGATCTTTGTCCCGTCGCCGTAGGAGACGGCGGCCGGGGGACCGCCGGCAAGGATCGCGATGGCGGCGATCACGAGGTCCGTACCCGTGGTTCCGCCGACGCTCGACAGCGGGATGACGTACTCGTAGGTACCCACGCGCGGGTTGTGCGACTTCCGGTAGGCGAACGCACCCAGCTTGGGCGTGCCATTCGGCAGGAGGGGGATGGCTCCCGCGGTCAGGCTCACGTTCACGAACGACTCATGCCAGGTGACCTGCGTCCCGGTAAACGCGACATGGAGGTCAGTGGCGTCGTTCCACGCCTGCACCGTCCCGACGACCGCTCCGGTCGTCCGCTCGAGATTCACTGTCGTTGTGGTGCCGCACGCGGCCGCGGTACTGATGTCGAACGATGGCGCCAGGACTTGCGGTGGCGCGGTGCTTGGCGCGTCGCTGCAGGCGGCCAATGTGAGTGCCGCCAGCATAGCGGCGATGCCCTTCTGTCGGACGTTCATAACCCACCCTCCCATAAGAGTTGAGAAACCGTTGCGAGCTGGGTGGGTGGGGAAGGCAAGCCTCCGGCCGGGTCGCGAAGATCGCCGAATGGTGTCGGCGCTTTCTTCGAGGCCCGCCCGCATGACGTCTGTGTTCTTCCGCCCACGGCACGACTCGCGCGTGACCTGCCGTACAAAATCCGGGCCAGACTCAGCCGGGGCATTCGCCCAACAGTCGAACGGTGATTGGCGGGCCGTCTTTGCCTCGTTTGGGCTTCAACACGCGCCGAATGGGTCTCAAGTCCACTTTTCAGGGTTCGCAACCGCCCGCTGTTCTCCTTCGTCGCTCTCCCGGAGGGATTCGCGCGGAGCGGCGCAGGCAATGATTGCTCGTGAACGTGGCGTAAACGCACGGACTCTCCGTGGCAATGCATCGACAGTGGTCGAGTTCGTCATGCAACTCTGCGCCACGACACCACCATTCGCAGCACCTCCGGCACGCGCGGGGCCTGGGTTGCGTGCACGCACGATCGACGGTTGCGCGCTCGGTGCACGCCCGATAGCTCATTGGTCGACTCTCCGACCACGATCGAGGCCCCATGATCAGCATTCGCCGCGCGCTTGTCAGCGTCGCCGTCCTGCCCGCCGCGCTCTTCGCCCAGGACCGCGCCCCGCGGGTCGGGCCCGCACGGGGCACCGTGATCGTCGTTGGCGGCGGCTCGATGGGCCCCGAGATCTACAAAGCCTTCATCGATGCCGCGGGCGGACCCGACGCCCTCCTCATCGATGTGCCGAACGCCGGGGGGGCTGACGCCTACCCGCAGGACGGTCCGCCGACGCGGAACTGGAAGCAGCACGGCGTGAAGACGATGTACACTCTCTTCACCAAGGACCGCGCCGTCGCCGACGCGGACTCGTTCGTTGCGGTCCTCGGCAAGGCGGGGGGAATCTGGTTCGAGGGCGGACGCCAGTTCCGCCTGGTCGACGCCTACGCCGGCACCAAGACTGAGGCCGCGTTCAACGCCGTCCTCGCCCGTGGAGGCGTCGTCGGCGGGACCTCGGCCGGCGCCACGATCCTCGGTGACTTTCTCGTCCGGGGCGCGCCGTCGAACAACAACTTCATCATGCACTACCCGGGGTACGAGAAGGGCTTCTCCTACCTCCGCAACACCGGCATCGACCAGCACGTCGTCGCGCGCGAGCGGCTCCCTGACTTTGCCGACTCGCTCGCACCCAAGTTCCCGAACCTTCTGGGCATCTCGGAGGACGAAGGCACCGCGTGGGTCGTGCGTGGCGACACCGGCACGATCATCGGGCGCAGCAAGGGGTTCGTGTACGGCGGCACCGACGCCAACGATCCCGGGAAGCCCTTCCTCACGCTCTTTCCGGGCGATGCATACGATCTGGGCGCCCGTCGCGTGATCCGTCGTGCATGGGAGGGGTCCGCCGTGACCCCCACATTCATCGCCTCGCTGTTCAAGAAGTACGAGACGCCATCCGCCGGCGGCGCCACCGTCCTCGTGGCGCGTGACGGCAAGGTGCTCGCCGACCGATCCTTTGGCATCGCGGCCCAGGCGCGGTACATGCCAACAACGACGGTTCCGCAGTTCCCGCTCGGCGGCATCTCCGCCGTGTTCGAGGGGATCTGTGCACAGGTCCCCGAGCCGCCGGCCCGACCCCGAGCCGCCGGTGCCCCGGCCGACAGCGCGC
>JACMLI010000359.1 GCA_014379705.1 Gemmatimonadaceae bacterium | reverse complement strand
GCGCGCGCGCCGCGGGTCAGGACCCGAACGATTCGTCGCGCACGGCGACCCGCACGATCCTCGCGCCCGCGCTCGGTTGCGCGGCCACGACCCTGTTCGGCTTCATGGCACTGACCGCCAGCCCGGTCCCGGCCATCCGCCGATTCGGATTGCTGGCGGCGGCGGGAATCGCCTTCACCTTCCTGCTCTCCTTCACCTTGCTGCCCGTGTGGCTGCGCCTGTTCGCGCGTTCGCCCAGCCTGGTGCGCCGTGCGGTCGATCAGGGACGTTGGCAGCACTACGCGACATCGCTGGTGCGCAAGCTGGAAGCCCATGCGAACGTGATCGCATGCGCGACGGCGATCGCAGCGTTGGCTCTCGTCTGGGCCTGGTCGCGCCTCGAGGTCGACACCGATCCCATGCGCATCCTGCCCGCGCACCATCCCTTTCGCGTCGCGACGGAGGAAATCGGCAAGCGCCTCGGCGGGACGGACACTTTCGATCTGGTGTTGGAGCCACCTGCTCCCGCTGGAGGAATGTTCGGGCTGGTCGCGCTGGCGGCCCGTCTGCAAAAGCTCGACGGAATCGCCGGGCCGGCTGGTGTGCCGCGACTGGCCAAGGATGGCACCGCGTTGATTCCACTGCTGCTCGAGCCCGCGGGCACGACGGCTCGCGAGCGCACGTTCGCGCGAGCGGAGGATCAGGCCCGCGAGGTCGGCTGGCGCTCGGCGCAGGCCTGCGGATCCTCGGTGAGCACCGCGCGTGATTCGGGCGCCATCGCGCGAGGCGAGATCTATGGAATCCTCGCTTCGCTGCTCGCCCTGATTCCGTGCATCTGGATCGGACTGCGCTCGATGCGGCTGACGCTGCTGGGTTTGGCGGCGAATCTCCTGCCGTGCTTCTTGCTCCACGGCGGCCTGGCGCTCGCCGGTCGTCCGCTTTCCGTGGGCTCGGCGATGATCGGCTCGGTGATCCTGGGGATCGTGGTCGACGACGCGATCTACTTCCTCCACGCCTATCGCTCCCACATCGACCACTCGACTCCGGCCCAGGCAGTCGCGTTCAGCTTGCGGAGCAGCGGACGAGCGATCACGGTCACGAGCATGGTGCTGGCCCTGGGCTTTCTCTCGGGCGCCCTCGGTGAATTGAGCACGACGCGCGAGTTCGCTTACTTGGCCTCGGCGACGATCTTGGCCGCGTGGGCGGCGAATCTGCTCCTGCTGCCCGCATTCCTGCTCGCTCGACTGCCGGTGCGTGCACGTCGGGGGGCCGCATGACAAGATCATCCGCGCCCGCGGCATGATCCAGACGGGCACGGCGTCGCGCGCCACCGGGGGAGCTCGACCTGATCGCGCCCTCGTCCCTCCGGCGCGGAAGAAAAATCCTGTGCGGTCCGCGGGCGACCGCCGCTCCCATCATTGGACGGGAACCGTGTTGCGGCGACCGGTTCCCCGTAGCCAAGGCCCTCCCATCCTCTTTCGAAGCCCGCCCCCATGGCCAAGAAGATCCTTTTCCTAAGCAAGACGGCAGAAAAGCTCGAAGACTTCATTCCCAAGTCCAAGGAGGCTCGCACCAAGATCATCAACGAGTTGCAGGTCCGTATCGGTGAGCCCAAGGGCGCGGTCCTGGCTGATCTGCGCAAGAAGGTCGTCCCTGGCAAGGCAGCGAAGTTCCACGCGGAATTCGACGGCAAGCTATTCTGCCTCACCGTGAAGTTCGGCACGGACTCGACGTCCCACATCGTCGAAAAGTTGGAGTTCACAAAGCTGCCGGATGCCCAGCAGGCACTGGCGCTGGTGCAGCTCAAGAAGGTCGGATTGGTCTGAGCCTCCGAGAATTGCGTGCGGCGCGAGTCAACGTCGCGCCGTAGGAGTGTCACGGGCGCAGGCAGCTCCTTCTCGCGCCGGCGTGAATCCGATGATCGCTCAGAGCACGACACGCTTCGATCGTGCTGACGATGGATCACGATGCGCGCTGGCGCGTGGACGACGATCGTCGCGCGCTGGAGCGCTTCCGCTACGACGCGTCTCCAGATCCGCGTGCAACCTGCACGGACGACGCTTCTGTATTGTCGCTTTGCTTGTCTTCCCGGTGGACCACAGCGGACTTCGGTAGACTCTGGTAGCGGTTCTGGACCTCGAGGACCGCGACATGCACCAGCGGGAGTGGCGAAATCGGCAGACGCGCGAGACTTAGGATCTCGTGGGGAAACCCGTGGGGGTTCAAGTCCCCCCTTCCGCACCACTGCCTGAACACGCGAATTCCCCGAGAAATCTGCGATGTTCCGGGAGTCGGCGACAGGTGACGCGGCGTCACGCCACGTCACGTGAAGTCACCACTCGCGGGGTACCGAGGGGTACCAGTTGGGGTACCAGATTCTTCGGGGCTCAGAGGGACCGCCCGCCTGCCCAAGAATCCGGAGGGCTGGTCTTGGTTCCCGGGGTACGAGTCGGACGCCACCGTCGATCGGCGGGATGGCCGGCAGAATCAGGCGCGGGTGAGACGGGAGTTCGAATGCGGCCGCACTGGATTCGAACCAGTAACTTCCACGCTGTGAAGGCTTGGAATCCCACCGTCTCTGAGCAACGCAAACCTGGGGATTGGAAGGAACTTGCATCAATCTAGCGGTGCACCTCGTCAGTCTCAAGAGGTCTCATCCACGAGCGCCTCCAGGCACTCGCAAGCAGGGCGTCGCGCAGAAAGTGTGGACGATCCACGAGTCGTACTGCGAGTCGCGCGCCCGTTGCTCGGCACGTGTTCATATCGCTCCGCGACTTCCGGTCAATGTTGACGCCTGCTTGTGTCGGGCGCCGATTAGGAAACCGTGAGTCCGAGTCCGAACCTGCTGACGACAGCAATTTACGGCGGCGTCCGCCGAGGTGTCAGCAGATTCGTCACAACGCACTGCACAACGGCGTGCCGCCGCGTGCAGCTCCATGCGCATCGTCGAGGGCTACTCGGAGCTCGCCGCCATCGTTGATGCATGGCCGCATCTTCGGGCACCAGTCCGGGCTGTCATTCTCGGCATCGTCCAAGCCTTCTTCGAGCAAACCAATCGGAGCGGACGACCCCGCGGAAAAGACGAGGTCGACTCCCGCCCGTAGGGCTCGATGCGCCGCTCCGAACAGCGATCGAGGCACCTGCAAAGGATCACTTGTCGACGTCGAGCCGGGGCTCGGCCCACCTCCCTTTGGGCGCGCTCGCCGGGCCATCTCCGCGAGTGCAGCGTACAGATCCAGCCGTCGGCGCTCGGGCGCGAGTGCCGCGATCTCCGCGAGTCGTCGGCCCATGCCCCCGAAGCGGCCTGGGCGGGAACACGTGCTCGGGGGCTCGCCCTCGTAGTGCGCCGGGTCGATCACGAGCAGCTACGCGAGTGGACAGCTACCACCGTTGCCTCGTGGTGGATCTCGGTGCAGGGTCGCGTTTGATGCGCGATCACCGACGGCGTCCTCGTCAGCGCGGCCACCGGCGCCGTCGTCGCGGATCTACTCGACGGTTCGATGGCGATCGACGACGTCGCTCTGCGCGCGCGCGTCGAGGCCGGCTACCGCGATGGCCGCGACTCGCTCCCGAAGTCGCTGACGATCGCCTTCAGGTGACGTCGCGCTCGAGCGCAGCGCTCTGACGACGAGCGAAGTACGCTGCGCGATGGTTCGTCGTTACTCTCCGCGTCCGACTCGGCCCATGCCGCGCGCGATCACCTCAACGTCTCCCAGGAATTCGCCATGAAGAAAGCCAACGTTTCTCCCGATCCCGAGGCCGCGCGAATCGCGGCGGCGTATGCCACCAAGCCCAAGGCCATCGACCACGTCATGGGGAAGCTCGCGGCGGTGGCCGGCGGAAAGGGCGCCGACCTCGACTTCATCTCGTCCCGCGAAGTAAGTGCATTCTGCACGGCCCTCGGCTTCGAAAAGACATGGTCGGACCGGACCATCGATGAGATCGCGCGCAAGCGTTCGTCGAAGGTCGAGGCAGACGACTTCGGACCTGCGGTGATCGTGGCGAGCGAGGCGACGGCAATCCTCGAGGCCCTCAAGCGGATGATTACGAAGGACCACTTCGTCGGCACGCCGGAGGCCCGCTTCGACAAGACCATCCTCAATGACTTTCTCCCCAAGTCGCGCGCCACGTTCCAAGGGAAGCCGACGCTCGGACACATGTGGGAGTTCCAATACGCGCTTCAGGTCGAGCTCGAGCACGGCCGCACCCGGGGCGCCAACGTCACGAACAATCACCCGATCCTCACAGGCCTCGTCATGATGGCGCACCTGTCGGAGGACACGCTCTACTACGCACGCCTCTGGGTGATGGAGTGCGAAGGCGAGGTCGGAGCGCTGATCGCCAAAGGAAAGAAGGCCGACGAGATCGCGAAGATCGTCAAAGAGCTCAACGTAGCGCGCCTCTACCTCGCCAAGCGGCTGCTCGAGAAGGCCGAGCACGAAGGGACGAAGCTCCCCCGCTGATGGGACCTTCGCTCAATCTCCTGCGGCATCGGCGGCACCGCCATCGGTCCCGCCGCCGCAGAAGATCGGCGCCACGCTCGCGTAGAGATCGTGGAACGTCTGGCCGACGAAGCACGCGGCCGCTGCGCCCCCGTCCACTTCGATGTCTGCGCACGACGCCTGCGCGTACGCCTTGCAGTTGTTGCGCGTCGCCCCCTGCAGACACGCTTCGTAGAGCTGGTAGCTCGCATCATCCGTGACTGGGCAGCGACGGTGAGAGTTGCAAAGTAACCCCGCCACCATCGGCGTCTGAGCGAAGTCGGGTCGAGGCTTGACTTCGGCCCGCCGTCGGGCGCCAGCGAGTCAGGGGGGGGGGCGGGGGCGACGATCGCGGCCGTGGGCGGCGCGCTCCACGGGGGCGGCGTGGTCCACGACGCCTGCCAGTCCGGGCAGGTGACGCTCGAGGTGCCATCGGTGATGCGGACGACGTCAAAGGCGGTCTCGGTGTCGAACCTGCCGAACGTCAGCGTGGCCGCCGCGCCGGTGGCCGGGCGGATGCACCAGGTCCGTGAGAAGCCGTTCGGGTCACCCGTCCTCTCACCCGTCGGGGATCATGGCGAGACGTCGACTACCGGGTGGTTACGACGCGACGCCCGCCCCTTCACGTTCTCCGAGCCTGGTCGATACGTTGATCATGAGCTCATCCGGCGTCTCGATCGGTGGATTCGTGGCCCATGCCTACGCGGTCGAAGTCGAGAAGCTGGCACAGCGCGAGGCCTGTCGCCAGGGCGAGGCCAGCGTGCAGCTGATCCAGCAGGCGTCAACTCCGGTCGGTCCCGAGGGTCAGGGCGCGCACCTGAACGTCGTGGCATAGCAAGCGTGCTCCAGCTCATC
>JACMLI010000358.1 GCA_014379705.1 Gemmatimonadaceae bacterium | reverse complement strand
CAGTCCCCGATTGCGTCACGTCGTCCTGGCGCACGGTCGACAGCCGCTCGCGCTGGCGCGTCCGGTGCAGGCCGACGTCGCCGATGATATCGGTGCGATGCTGCAGACCGACCGTGACGACGTGATCGCGGCCGAAGAGGCGACCCTGCTGGCGATGCGACGCGTTCGCACCCACAACCGAACGCCCCTCGCGCTGGTTGAACTGGTCGCCCTCCGCGGCGTCGTCGAGGAGGTAGGTGAAGTTGGAGTACAGGTCGAGCTTCGAACGGATGCCATACAGCTGCACCACCTGTGACGACCTCGTGCCAATGCGCGTGTACGAGCCGGACAGGCTGTAGCGCTCCGAGGCACCACCGAGTGTCTGGTCCAACTGTCCGAAGCGCGAGATCGAGCCCGACTCGACGGCGCGGAGCGGCACCTGGTCGCTCGCATTCCAGTCGTTCCGATATCCCATCCCCATCACGGAGAACTGGGCGAGGGGTGATCCCCAGGTGTACCGCACCACGCCACTCGTCTTGCGCAGGGCCTGGTTCACTGCCCACGGACCATCGTAGCCCTTGCCTTCCCCTCCCACGAGCAGCGTGCCCGCGCCGACCTGGCGAGACACACCGCCAGCGACGCGCGCGTAGCCGTACGGTCCGCCTTCGAACGACAAGAACGGCGTGGCGAGCGATTTCGCCAGGTGAAACTCGGCGCCACCTGCACTTCCGAAATCCCCCATCGACGCGTGATGCACTCCGAGCTTGTACTCGATGTGGTCGACGAGCTCCGGGATGAGGAAGTTCAGGTCGGTGTAACCCTGCCCGTGAGCGTGCGATGGGTTGTTCACCGGCATGCCATCGAGCCGCGTCTGGAAGTCGGTACCGTGGTCGAGGTTGAAGCCGCGCACGAAGAGCTGGTTCGCCTTTCCATCCCCCGAGTGCTGCGTGACGATCATGCCCGGGACGGTCTCGAGTAGTTCGCCCTCGCGCATCAAGGGCCGGAGTCGCAGGTCCGCCGCGCCGACGCGTCCTTCTGACGCGCTCGACGCCGTGCCGGTCAGGTCGTCGATGCGCCCGGTAACCTTCACCGTGCCGAGCGCACGAACCCGTGCCGTGTCCGCAGGTACGCGACGCGTTGAGTCGGATTGGGCCTGCGCCGTTGCACTGCTCAGCAGCGGCAGCAAGAGCGTACAAGTGAGACCAGCGATTCGTGCGAGTCGCATGTTGCATCGGTTGGTGAAGATGCCGGACGGTTGCCGCCAGCCTGTCAGCATCATCCGGGCTACGCCTGCCGAGCGGGATTGGTTTGGTGGGTGCCTGCGAAACGACACGGGGCTCCGGCCTTCGCCGGAGCGACGAGGCAGAGCGACACGGGGCTCGGGCCTTCGCCGGAGCGACGCGGCAGAAACCGTCCCTCCATCCCGCCCCGGTGGTGGCTCGACCCAAAGCCGTGGGCATGGTCACGCGACGGCGCGAGCGTCGTTGCATGAAAATACTCACCATCACGGCCTTGGTCGTCGCGAGTGTCGCGACAAGCCCGTTGTGCGCCCAGCAGATGCGCCTCGCCTTCCCGTCCTTCGATCCCGGCGTTCGCGTGGCGATGAATGAGGAGTTCAGCGCGCCGGGCGAACCGCGGCTGCAGATGGACGTCTACCGGCCACCGGCAAGCATGCCCGCGGGGCGCGGGTACCCCGTGCTCGTTTTCTTCAACCGTGCGACGGGTGCCGATCGAAGCGGCCAGTTCTACGCAGGCTGGGCGCGCATGGCGGCCTCACGTGGCATGGTCGCGATCCTTCCCGACCTGCGTGACGGCAAGCAGGGTGAGGACTTTCGCGCGCTCATGGCCTACCTCGATGAGCACGCGACGCATCTCGGCATGGACCACGATGCCATCGCCGTCTACGCGGCGTCGGGGAACGCCTACACTGCCTTGCCCATCCTCGAGTCACCGGAGGCGAAGCTGGTGAAGGCGGCCGTGATCTACTATGGCGCCGGAGACGTGAAGGAGTTCCGGCTCGATCTCCCGATGCTGATGGTGCGCGCCGGGCTCGATCGACCCGGCCTGAACGTCGCGATGACCGAACTGGCGTCGCGCGGTGTCTCGCAGAACGCGCCGATCACGCTGCTCAACTATCCCACCGGGCACCACGCGTTCGAGATGATGGATGACAACGACGCCACCCGTGACGTCATCGAGCAGACGCTGACCTGGGTCAAGCGCGCCATGGAGCCCGCGACGCTCCTCGCGGCGCAGAGCGCCCTTCCCGAGGCGGAGGCCGCCGGCCTCGCACTGAGCGGCAACTTCACAAAGGCCGCGTCGCTCTACGCCACGCTGGTCGCGGCGGCGCCCGCCGATTCGCGCATGCGCCTTGCCTGGGGCGAGACCCTGATCGGCGCTGGCGAGTTTGCCAGGGCGTGCACCGAATTCGAGAAACTGCGCGGGAAGGGCCTCGGGCCGCGTGATGTGGGACTTCCGGGTGCGAGGGCGTGCGTGCAGGCGGGAGACCCGGCGGCAGCGGTGAAGTGGCTCGAGAGCATCCCGGCGCGCTTCCTGCCGGCGCAGGTCGCAAACGAGCCCGCCTTCGCCCCGATTCGCGATCGGCCGGACTTCAAGGCCGTGTTCGCGCGACCGGCGTCCTGACCTTTCTGCAGATGGCAGATGGCGAATGGCAGGGACCGGGAACCGCGCCTAACGGGCTG
>JACMLI010000357.1 GCA_014379705.1 Gemmatimonadaceae bacterium | reverse complement strand
GGCTGTACTTCTCGTCGAACCGCGACGGCTCGTGGGATGTCTATCGCGTCCGGCAAGACGGGACCGGGTGGAGTGCGCCCCAGAAGCTGCCGGAGGGAATCAATACAGCGGCAGACGAGTGGCCGGGAAGCGTTGAGGCCGAAGGGCGCTTCCTGTTGTTCAGTTCCATCCGCGCCGGCGGGGCCGGCGCCGACGACATCTACATCGCGTGTGCATCCGGCGACGGATGGAGGGCGCCAGTCATGCTCGGCGACTCGATCAACACAGCCGCATTCGAGGACACGCCGCTCATCACGCCCGATGGCCGGTACCTGCTGTTCGGACGGCACGGCGGTGGACATCCCGCCGGACCTGCTGGTGCGCTCCATCGTCGGAGCGCAGATGTCGTGAACCGCGCCTGCGACTAGCGGGTGCGCGCGATTCTCCTCAATCGACCCAGGTCGTGACCTCGGTTGCGCCCTGCCGCGCCTTGGCCACCGGCGCCTCGAATGGCACGCCGATGCTCAGCATCCCCACGACGCGCTCTCCGTCCCGCGCACCGATCGCCGCGCGCGCGGCGGGATCCTCCATCACGGCTCCCGTGCGCACATGGGTGCCGAGCCCGCGCTCGACCGCGACCAGCATCATGTTGGACATCGCCTGCATCACCGCGGCGTAGTCCTCCTCGCGCGTCTCCGGGTTCTCACTGACCACCATCGCGATGGCGATGAGGGCCGGGAACGCCTCGTACTCCGCGGCCACCTTCTCGCGCACGGCGTTTGCCGCCTCGGCGTCTGGCAGCTTGCGCGCCTTGCGGTCGCCGAGCGCACGGCCATATGCGCGGCGCGACTCGGGACCGAGGACGTAGAAGCGCCACGGCTGCGTCAGGTGATGGTTGGGGGCGAGCACGCCCGCCTCGAGGAGGGCTTCGATCTCCTCACGGGTGACGGGGCGGTCCTGGAACTTCTTGATCGAGCGGCGCTGGGCGATGGCATCGAAAACGTTCATGGCGTGAATCCTAGCGGGTTGCGTCGTCGAATTCTCCTTGAATTGGCCGCCTGACCTACCCGTCTCGCGGCCGGCGCGGGTACCTTGCACGCCCGCGGCACCGGCGCAAGGTTGCAGGCAGGGGCCGCCACCAGGGTAGTGGCCACCGCACCACCGATCACCCGTTGCCTTCACAGGACCTGCCGATGCTGCGTCGACGCCAGGCTGTTGGGATCGCCTTTCTTGCCGTCATCGCCATGTTGCCGGCGATCGCTGGCGCGCAATCGGGGCCAGCGAGTGGGACATGGATGGTCCCAGGCTCGGATGCCGGCAGGTGGAACAACGGCAACGCCCTCATCCTGGAACTCACTCAGCTCGCCGACTCGGTACAGGGCCAGCTCCTGCGCTCCAGCGCGAATGGGCCTGCCGCGTCGTCGCTTCCGGTCTGGGGAGTCGTTCGCCAGGACTCCATTTTTCTTGCCGATGCCAACGGCGTGGCAATTGTCGCCGCGCAACTGAAGGGGAACCTCATGATCGGCCGGATGGGCCCCAGGGGTTTTCGCACGGGGCCCAATGCCCTGGCCGATGCCCCGCGCGTTCGCTTCGTGCGGCGATAGTGTGACAGATCCAAGTAGTTAGTGTCCGCCAGGCGCGACTCCGCGGGCCGGACGCTGGCCGTTGGGCATCGAGGGCTGATGCGCCTGTTGCGAGCCGTGCCCTGCGTGCTGGCACTGATCCTCGCCGGATGCACGCGCGCGGCCGCCCAGCCGGTGGTGCCCAATGACAATCGCGACGCCGCCGGTGTCCTGCGCGACGGCGTGCTCGTCGTGCACCTCGAGGCGCGCGAAGGTCGATGGTTTCCCGATGGCAACGCCGGACCCGGTGCCGTCATGCCGATGTTCGGCGAAGTGGGCGGCCCCCCGCGCAATCCCGGCCCCCTCATACGCGTCCCGGCCGGCACAGCGATCCGCGCGACCGTCCACAATGCGTTAGGCGACACGCTCATCGTGAAGGGACTCACCGCGCGACCCGGCTCGCTCGACGACTCCCTCGCCGTTCCGCCTGGCGCCACGCGCGAGGTGGCCTTCGACGCGGGCGCCCCCGGCACCTACTTCTACTGGGGCACGACGACGCACGAGTCGATCGACGCGCGCTCCGGTATCGACTCGCAGTTGCACGGCGCGTTCGTCGTCGATACGGCGGGCACTCCGCCGGCTCGCGATCGCGTCTTCGTGCTGGGGTCGTGGACCGGGCCGGAAGACTCCCTGGGTGCCCCTGAACTGCGCGTGATCAACGGGCGCTCGTGGCCCGGCACCGAGGCGCTCACCTACACGGCGGGAGATACCGTGAGGTGGCGCTGGGTGAACCCGACCGACAGTCCGCACCCGATGCACCTGCACGGCTTCTACTTCGACGTGACAAGCCGCGGCACGTGGGCCGCCGATACCGCGTTCGCCCTCGGTCGCGCACCCCAGGTGGTGACCGAGATGCCCGTGCCCGGCGGCACCTACACGATGCGATGGGTGCCTGACGAGCCGGGCAACTGGCTGATGCACTGCCATGTCGCCTTCCATACGTCGCGCTTTCTCTCGTTCGACTGGGTCCCCGACCACGACGATCCCCTCGCCGACGACACCGCCTCGCTCGAGCAGCCCATGCACGCGATGCGCGGGATGATCATGGCCGTCACCGTCACGCCCGGCGCCAGCACGACACGGCGACCGGATGCGGTGGCGGGAGCGCGCGAGATCCGGCTCGTGGCACAAGCCGCGCCCAGGCGCTTTCGCGGGGAGCTCGATGAGTTGGCGTTCGTCGAGCAGCGGGGTGAACACCCTCCGGCCAGCGACTCGGTTCCCTCCCCCAGCTCCCCGCTGCTGCTTGAACGCGGAACGCCCGTGCGCATAACGATCGTGAACCGGCTGCGCTTCTCCACGGGCGTGCACTGGCACGGGATCGAGGTCCCGTCATACGCCGACGGAGTAGGCGGCTGGAGTGGTCGTGAGGGACATGTCGCCCCGATGATCGCTCCAGGCGACTCGTTCGTGGCGGCCTTCACGCCGACGCGCGCCGGGACCTTCATCTACCACTCGCACTCCAACGAAAGTTTCCAGATCAGCCTGGGCCTCTACGGCGCGCTCCTCGTCGTCGACCCGGCGCGCTATCGAGCGGCCGAGGAGCGACTCGTCATCCTCGGCGCCGACGGTCCGAGCAGGGTGGCCCGCATCAACGGCAAGGTCACGCCCGACACGCTCCAGATGACCGCCGGCAAGACCTATCGCCTTCGCCTCATCCACATCGACCCGGACTGGACCGCCGTGTTCAACCTCCGCCGCGGCGATTCGACGCTGGCGTGGCGCGCACTGGCGAAGGACGGTCGCGAACTGCCGATCGAGGATCGGATTGTCTCCCGCTCGTCGCTGCTGGCCGGGCCGGGCGAGACGATGGACTACGAGTTCACGCCCAGCGCCCCGGGCATGCTATGGCTCGATATCTCGCAACGTCAGGGCATCTGGAAGTCGGGCGTGTGGATCAACGTACAGCGCTGACCAAGGATGACGTGACATGTACGTTCCCCAGTCATTCGCCGAACACGACCAGCAGGTCGTCTACGACTTCATTGAGCAACATCCGCTCGCCACGCTCACCACGTCGGCGAACGGGCTGTATGCCACCCACCTGCCGCTCCTTCTGGACCGCGAGCGCGGCCTGCTCGAGGGACACATCGCGCGCGCGAATCCGCATCATCGCCACGTCGCGCCGGGGAGCGAGGCCCTGGTGATCATCACTGGCCCGGACGCGTACATCACGCCCGAGTGGTATGCCAGCAAGCAGGAGCACGGACGCGTGGTACCCACGTGGAACTACGTGGCGGTCCACGTCTACGGCACCGTCACCTTCATCGACGATCCCGCTTACCTGCGCGGCAAGCTCGAGGCGCTGACCAATCGTCACGAAGGGGAGCGCGAACGCCCATGGCACGTGGACGATGCCCCGGCGGACTACATTGAGCGCCAGCTCGCGGCGATCGTGGGCGTGCAGATCTCGATCGTGCGCATGGAGGGCAAGTGGAAGATGAGCCAGAACCGGCCGGCGGCGGATATCCAGAGCGTCGTCGAAGGCCTGTCTTCGGCGCCCTCGACCATCGCGCGC
>JACMLI010000356.1 GCA_014379705.1 Gemmatimonadaceae bacterium | reverse complement strand
GATAGTGCCAGCGGCGTGGCGAGGAGCGTGAGGAGCACTCCCCCGCCCCCCCGATGGTACGTCGTCAGGCGCGCGATCGCCCCTGCGGAAAGCACGGGAACGGCGGCTCCGGCATGGACCCACACCACGTCGATGTCATCGAGGTCCTGGTTGGCGATCGCATCAACGGTGATCGCGTTGCTGCGAAGATCGCTCCCGTTCTCACGCGCGAGCCACGCGCGCGCCTGTCGCTCCTCCGCGCCGCGCTCGTTGCCGGCGACGAAGAGGACACGCATCAGAGGGCCAGGGTCAGTGGTGAACCCAGCGTGGACGTGATCCTGGATTCGTCCACCGTCACCACCACCTGGGGGCCGTCGATCCGCACGGTCACGTCATGGCCCTGGATGCGCACGCCAGTCACTTCGGCGAACTCCAGTCCGAAGGGCATCGGGTCGACGAGCAGCGCCCCCTGCGACGGACGAAGCCCCATCACGTACTGGAGGATGAGATCCGCCACCCACGAGTGCTGATAGTCGTCGATCCCGCGATACTCCGACGCCGCGCCGGTGAATGGGTTGTAGTGTTCGAAGCAATTCGGGCGCCCGAGATCCCCGCCGTGAAACATCATGTGGACGAAGCGCCGCAGCAGGTGCGCGGTCGCCTCGCGCAGCGCAGGACGATCGGGAGTTGCCCATCGTCCGAGCGCCTCGACGACGTGGCTGTTCGTCATCGGCCAGACGCGTCCGTTCCACGGGCAGACGTGGCGCTTCCCCTTCCACTCGGCGATCGCGTTGAAGAGCGGATCATCGAGTGACGACGACGGCACCGGGTAGGGCGTCCAGAAGCGCGTAGGATCGAGCAGGGAGCGTTCGAGGCCGGGAAGATGCGACTCGTCGGCGATATCGGTGAAGTACGGATAGAAGCAGACCGCGGCCGCGACACCGGTCCGCTCACCGGTGCGCGGATCCACGTCACTGAACATCTGCGCATCGGGATCCCACATGCGCGCTCGCACCGCGTCGCGCGTGCGGCGTGCCATCGTGCCCCAGCGCCGCCTCTCGTCAGGCAGGCCGGCACGCACGCAGACGCGCTCCAGCGCTCGCAGGAGCGCGTACGCATAGACGGTAACGTCGATCCCCTTGAGGCGTATGCGATTCTCCCAGCCATACGCGTCGGCCCCAGGATCCACGGCCTGATAGCGCGACATGTATTCCTGCCCCGTCTCGTACTGATCGACGACGTCGATCATCCCCGACCCCTCCGCGTCACGCGTGCGAAAGAGCCACTCGGCGTGGCGCGCCAGGGCGGGATAGAGTTCGATGATGAAGTCGTCGTCAGGCGAGACGGCATCCAAGGCGAGAAGCGCATCGCCCCAGTTCGCGTGATAGAAGTCGGTGCCCTCGAGGTGATTCACATAGACGCGACCGTGCAGGCTTCCGTCTTCCTTCTGGTGGTCGAAGAACGTCCGCAACACGCCTCGTGCCCACCCCGGATCATGCAACCAGCGCAGCTCCCGCACGTGACACTGCCCACTGTACGTGATGGGCTGATGAAAAAAGCCGACCCCTTCGCACAGCGTCGGATGCTGGAAGTTTCCCTCGCT
>JACMLI010000044.1 GCA_014379705.1 Gemmatimonadaceae bacterium | reverse complement strand
TCTCGATCAGACGAGCGTGCTGCTACTGGACGTCGCCATGCCGCGCATGAACGGCCCGGCGCTGCAGCAGGAGCTGGCACGCCGCGGACGCAAGATTCCCATCGTGTTCATCACGGCGCAGTCAGACGTGGCGATCCATCGGCAGTTGCTCGAGGGCGGTGCCGTGGGAGTCCTGCTCAAGCCGTTCACGGAATCGGCGCTGCTCGATGCGGTGACGGCAGCACTCCTCTGACCATCACGACGAGCGGTTTGCCGCGATCAGCAAGAGAAAGAGCGCCCGAGCTTTGCGCCGGGCGCTCCATTTGTACGGACGCGGAAGTCCAAGTGGCTAGGGGCGGAGTCGAACCGCCGACACGCGGATTTTCAGTCCGCTGCTCTACCAACTGAGCTACCTAGCCGAACGATAACTGCTTATGACTGATTGACTTACGGAGCCGACGCACGAGACCGAAACGCCGGTTCCGGCGCAGCTTGGAGAATCTAGTCGAGGCGGACGGAGAGGGGAATGTCAGTCCCCCCTGCCATCTTCCTTGGCAGACTCTACGCCCCCCACCAACGCCATCGCCCATGCCCCTCACCAAGACCGACTTCATGTTTGGCAGCCAGTGCCACCGGCTGCTCTGGTGGCGGCGCCATGAGCCCGATGCCTCCGAGCTACAGCCCGATCGCGTGCTGCAGGATCTCTTCGACCAGGGCAACCACGTCGGTCAGCTCGCCCGCGAACGGTTCCCTGACGGCGTGCTCATTCCATCCAGGGCCAGTCGACCAGATCGCGTGCAGCTTACCGCCGCGGCGATCGATGCGGGCGCACGAGCGATCTTCGAAGGCGCGTTCATGGTCGACAACCTCTTCGTCGCCACCGACGTCATCCTGCGCGACGACGCGGGGTGGCACCTCATCGAGGTGAAGTCCTCGTCGAAGGCGAAGGAAGAGCACGTCCCCGACGCTGGCGTGCAAGCGTATGTCATGGGCGCGAGCGGCCTTGCTCCGGTGAGCATCGAGGTCATGCACCTCAACAAGGCGTTCCAGCATCCCGACGTTGGGGACCTCTTCGCACGCACCGACGTGACGGCCGAAGCGCGCCAGCGGATGCCCGAGGTGCCTGACGAGGCAGCGCGGCAGCTCGCCATGCTCGATGGCCCGATCCCTCCCCGCGCCATCGGGCTCCACTGCGACGAGCCGCGCGCGTGCCCGTTCAAGGAGCGTTGCTGGCCGCAGGACGAGCGGCACATCGCGAACCTCTACAACGTCGGACCGAAGAAGGCCGCACAATACATGGCGTCGGGCGTGCATCGCGTCGACGACCTGCCGCCGTCGCAGAAGCTTCCCGACGCGGCGAAGCGGCAGCTGCGCTCGCTCGACACCAACGCAATCGTGGTCGAGCCTGGCCTCCGAGCGGCGCTTGCCCCGCTCGACGTCTCGCCACTCGGCTTCCTCGACTTCGAGACCGTCTCGCGCGCCGTGCCCGTGTGGCCCGCGATGGCACCGTGGGGCATGGCGGCCGCGCAGTTCAGCTATCACGAGTCACGCGCGGATGGCACGTACCTCCACGTCGAGCACCTGGCCGAGGGTCCGGAGGACGCGCGCCCGATCCTGGCGCAGCGGCTCGTCGATGCGACGCGCAACGCAAAGACGGTCGTGATGTACTCGAGCTTTGAGCGGACGCAGATCCGCGCGTTGGCCAAGGCCGTCCCGTCGCTCGAAGCCGAGTTGCAGGCGCTCGATGCCAAGCTGTTCGACCTGCTCGCGGTCGTCCGCGAGCAGGTGTATCACCCGGCCTTCCGCGGGTCGTTCAGCCTCAAATACGTACTACCGGCGCTCGTGCCTGATTTGAGTTACAACGACCTCGTCATCGTGAACGGGATGGTCGCGAGCGTGGAGATCGCGCGTCTCCTCTTCGTTGCCGATCGCATCCCGCTCGAGGAACGCGACCGGGTGCGCCAGGACCTGCTCGCCTATTGCAAGCGGGACACGTGGGCAACGGTGCGATTGCTCGAGACCCTTCGCGTGATCGCGAGCGACTGACGGCCCCTTCGGTCGCTCCGGCAAGGCCGGAGCCCCGTGCTGTGCACGTGGGCATGCTGGCAGACGACACTCGGTCTCGGATCTGCCAGCGCAGCGAGCCGAGCCTTCCTCCTCCCGGTCCGGCGAGCGCAGCGCGTCGAGCCTTCGTCATCCCGGTCCGGTGAGCGCAGCGAGCCGAGAACCGGGACCCAGCGTCTTCGCGACCTTCCGGACAATCGCACCCGATGACGAAGGCGCAGTGTCAGGCGGCGGTCGAGACTTCGAAGGTGCAGCGTGGTCGCTCCCCTCGCTGGCACCGCTCCCGCACCGGCGCGCCGACATAGTCCGACAGCAGCGCCTCGATCGCTCCGCAGAGCTCCGGGTGTCGCGCCGTCGCAGGTGATAGCGGACACGCGCCGCAGCCGCGGATCAGGAACGCGCCCTCGGTCTTTTCGACTTCGGTGACACCGCCGAGGGAATCGAGCACCGCCGCCCCCGCCGCCACCCGCGATCCAAGATCTCCCACCGGTGCTCGGCCCATGACGCGGGCAAGCCGATGGCCGACGCGGTGCATGAGATCGTCGCCGTCCTGCGTGGTATTACTGTCGCGCAGTTCATCAAGGAGGGCCTCGAGCACCGGCTGAAAGGCACGTGAGAACAGGGCGTCGGCGTCGGGGTGGATCTCGTAAAGGGTCGCGGGCTTCCCCGCGCCTGGGGTGCGACGCACGCCCTCCTGACGGATCAGCCCGTCTCGCTCGAGAGTCGTCAGGTGCGATCGAACGGCGTTGTCCGTCAGGCCCACTGTCCGGGCGAGCTCTTCCACCGACGCCCTCCCTCGACGCAGCAGGCTCACGATTCGCCCGCGAGTGGTCTCGAGGAAGCGCCTGCTGAGGGCGGGAGTGGGCATGAAGAGATTCCGGAACGGGGGTGCCGCAAGGTATTGAGCTGCGGGGTGATGGGCAAATATGTCAAAAGATTACTTGACTAATAGGGGATATTAACCCATCGTGTGCGCGGCACCTCGGCTGGACCCGCTTCCCACCGATGCGCGACGCTGAGGCTGCCGTTTGCCATTCGGATTGCCGTGCTCGTTCTACTCCCCGGGCCCCGGCGTCCCCGATCCTCGTCCTGACAGCCACGCACCCTGATGGCGGTTCGCGGCTGTCCACCACCCGGGGGAAACACACGATGCACAGCAGTCCCTTCGGCCCACGCCACGCGCGTCACGTGGCGTACGGCGCCATCGCCTTCCTGCTCGTCTCACTGCTGTCCTGCGCTGGCGCCGAAGCGGCGGCGAATGATCCCCCCGCGGTCGAGGTCGCGAGTGAGGTGCATCCGCAGGCGACGCCCACCGGTCGCCAGATCTTCCGCTTCGACACGTTCGGAGATGAGCAGTTCTGGACGGACACGTTGCAAATGCACCACGTCATCCAGTCTGCCGTCACGCCAACGGTCGCCCTGTCGGTCGGGCTCAAGGTCGACGTCGATGCACTGCCGGCGTCCCTCGTGGATGCGCTCAGGCTGGGCAAGGTCGACCTCAACAGCACCGCAACCACGCTGGCACTGCTCAAGCTCAACGCCGTTGTAGGTGTCAAGGGACAGGTGCAAACCGTCAGTGGCCGCGACACGCTGGTGCGATTCGGGATCACGTGTGCCCTCTGCCACTCGAGCGTAGACAACTCGCTCGCCCCGGGCATCGGCCGGCGGCTCGACGGGTGGGCGAACGTGCAGCTCAATCCAGGAGCGATCATCGCCTTGTCTCCGGCGCTCACTCCTGCCCAGAAAGCCGTCTACAGCTCGTGGGGCGCGGGACGCTATGACCCGCGATTCAACATCGACGGCAAGAACACACCCATCGTCATTCCGCCGGCCTATGGCTTGCGAAATGTCGCACGGGAGACGTTCACCGGGGATGGACCAGTCTCATACTGGAACGCCTATGTCGCCGTGACGCAGATGCATGGCCAGGGCACGTTCAAGGACGATCGGCTGGGAATCAACATCGTACAGAATCCCGATCTCGTGACACCCAAGCTCGCGGCACTTCGCGAGTACCAGCTCAGCCTGTCGAAGCCCACGCCTCCGGCAGGGAGCTTCGATCCGGCCGCGAGCAAGCGAGGCCGCGCGGTCTTCGAGGGTGCGGCGCGCTGCGCGAGGTGTCACACGGGCGCACTCCTCACCGATATCAACGCTGGCGTCAGGCACCAGCCAGCCGAAACGCAGATGGATCCGCGCTACGCCGCACGCACCGTCTCCAAGGCGTACCGCACGACGCCGCTGCGCGGGCTCTTCCAGCATGCGCCGTATTTCCATGATGGCAGCGCCGCGACGCTCGCCGATGTCGTGACGCACTACGAACGCGTACTCTCCCTGACGCTCACCGCGAATCAGCGGCGCGACCTCCTGGAGTACCTCAAGTCGCTGTAGGGAGACGGGTGGACGGGATAGACGGGATGGACGGGCGCCTGACAAACCGAAGACACCACACCCGTCCATCCCGTCCTGTCAGTCCACGCGCAATACCATCGCCGGGTCGTAGCGCGCGGCGCGCCTGGCGGCAAGCCATACCGCGAGGCCGACGGTGACGACTTGCACCGTCGCGGCCACGAACACCGTGAGGCCGTCCATCATCCCGATGCCGTAGAGCATCGAGCGAGCGAGAAGCCAGCCCATGATCGCCAGGATTGCGCCGGCAATCATGCCCACGCTCGCCAGGCGGACGCCATCGTGCACCAGCTCACGGACCACCGTGCCGGGCGTGGCCCCGATGGCGAGGCGCACGCCGATCTCGCGGCGACGCTGGGCAACGGCGTACGCCGTGACGCCGTAGAGCCCCATCGATGCGAGGAGCAGGGCCAACGAGCCAAAGAGCCCGAGCGTGGCCGAGAGCGCGCGTGACTCGTCGGTGCGCTCCCAAAGCAGTGACTGCATGGTGGACACGGACATGATCGCGAGGTTGGGGTCGGCCTCCCGTACGAGGCGCTGGACGGCGGCAAGGCCCGCCGCTACGTCGCCGCGCGTGCGCACCACGAGCTGCGTCGCATCGCGATGGCGGCGGCCGTTCTCCGAGAGGATTGCCCACGCATCGGCCGGTCCCCGCAGGCTCCAGTAGCGCACATTCGCCACGACGCCGACCACCGCGTATGGAAGCGAGTCGGTTCCCGCAAACCTGATCGATCGACCGAGCGGATTGGACGCCCCCCACAGGCGGCGTGCCGTCTCCTCTGACACGACGGTCACGCGATCTCCACGACGTTGTTCCTCCGCCGTCATGTCGCGCCCGGCGACGACTCGCACACCATACGCTGCGGGCAGCCCGGCGCGGGCCTCGGTGACCGCCACCATCGTCGGCGTGCGAGCACCATCGTCGAGCGGTGTCGCGTTGCGATACGTCGAGCGACGCCCCAGGGGCGGATAGTCCGCCGCAGCGATGGCAGCGACCGACGGCAGCGTGGCGGCGCGCGCCAGCAGG
>JACMLI010000355.1 GCA_014379705.1 Gemmatimonadaceae bacterium | reverse complement strand
TCGCTCTCTGGGACCCCGATCACCATCACGGTCCTCATGGGGGTGAGCCTCTTGATGGGCATGGTGGCAAAGAACGCGATGCCCATCAAGAGGATCACCCCGATGAGGCTCATGATGTTGATCGTGTTCCCTGAGAGCGACAACGCGAGGAACACGCCGATGAGCGACAGCGGCAGCGAAAGCATGATGGCCAGCGGATCGAGGAACGACCCGAACTGCATCACCAGGATCAGGTACATCAGCGCCACGGCGATGCCGAGCGCAATGAAGATCTGCTCGAACACCTCGGCCTGCTGCTCCGCCTCACCGCCCGTGGACACGCGCACGCCTTCGGGGGCCTGCATGGCCTTGAGCGTGTTCTCCGCGTCGGTGGTCACTTCGCCCATCGACCGGCCCGACGTGTTGAACTCGACGTTCACCACGCGATCTCGATTGAGGTGGTTGATCACCGCGGGACCCACACCTTCAGTGACCGTCGCGACCTGACCCAGGGGCATCGTGCTCGGCTCGCCATTCGGCCCCTGGACCACGAGGGGAAGGTTGCGCAAGTCGGTAGAACGGCGACGCGCTTCGGGCGAGAGGCGCACCACGACATCGCGCATTTCCCCCGCCGGATCCTGCCAGTCGCCGGCATCGATCCCCGCGAACGCAGGACGCAGGGCCTGTGCGATCTGGCCCACCGTGATGCCCACGCTCCCGGCCAGTCCGCGATTGAGCTCGACGTTCAGCTCGGGACGCTGCCCCTTCGACGACAGGGCCACGTCCACCGCCCCGGGCACCTTCTTCACCTCGGCCAGCGCGTTCAGCGCGAATGCGTTGAGCTCCTCGGTGTTGGTGCCACGCAGCTCGATCTGCACCTGCTTGCGTCCGCCGGCCCAGTCCGTGGCAAAGACCGCGACCGTCGCCCCGCCAACGGTGACAAGTTCGTCGCGCAGCATCGTGGCGAACGGCTCCACGGTCATGCTGCGATCTTCCTTTCCGACCAGCTTCACGTACAGGCGCCCGATGTCCACCGCGCCGGCGTCACCACCGCCAAGGGTCGTATAGATGTAGCGCACTTCGGGATGCTGCATCACGCGGCGGGCCACTTCCTCCGACTTGAGGCGCGTGTAGTCCAGATTCGATCCCGGCGGCGTCTCGACATTGATGTTGAGCTCCGCATTGTCGTCCTCGGGGAAGAAGCCGAAGCCCACGTTCATGAACTGTGGCACCATCGGGAGCAGGAGCACGGGCACCGCGATGCCTGCCGCCACGGCGGCCATTCGGAGCACACGCTTCTTGAACGTGGTGAGCCCGATGACCGCGATCGCGATCCCGAGGAACACCACGCCGATACCCAGCAAGCCTTTCGGCAGCAGGACAAACGACCCGAGGAAGGTGCCAAGCGACATGATCACCACGGCGAGCCGGTGATCGAGCGCCCACGCGATGACGCGCTTGTACCGCTGCGCCATCCGGTTGAACCAGGCGTTGAACTTGTCGAGCGCCTTCGTGATGAAGCTCTTCTCGTGCTCGGCGCGGTGCGGATCCGGCCAGTACGCCGAGAGCATCGGGTCGAGCGAGAACGAGACGAACAGCGACACGGCCACCGAACATGCCATCGTGAGCGCGAAGGGACCCATCCACTGCCGCGTCACGCCGTACACGAACCCGATCGGCACGAACACCGCCAGGATCGAGAACGTCGTCGCCGCCACGGCAAGGCCGATCTCCGATGTGCCCTCCCTCGCCGCCGTGTAATGGTCTTTGCCCATCTCCACGTGTCGCACGATGTTTTCTCGCACGACGATGGCATCGTCGATCAGGATACCGATCGCGAGCGACAGGCCGAGGAGCGACATCGTCTCGAGCTTGTAGCCAAGCGCGTACACCGCGATGAACGACGCGAGCACCGACACCGGCAGCGCCAGGCCCGTGATCACCGTTGAACGCCACGAGTTCAGGAACACGAACACCACGAGCACCGTGAGCAGCGCGCCCTCGATGAGGGATTCCTCGACGTTGCGCACCGAGTTGCGCACGTTCACGCCGCTGTTCTTGACGACGTCGATCGTCGTGCCGGCCGGCAGCTTGATGTTCTTGATGCGCTCCAGGACCTGGTCGCTCACTTCCGTCGTGCTGTACGACGTCGACTTCTTGATGTCGATCCCGACCGCCTCGCGCGCACTGGCATTTTCGCGCGTCTGGTACAGCGCCATCGTGCGCGGCTCTTCCGTCGCATCGATGATGTCCGCCACCTGGCCGAGCCGGATCAGGCTCCCGTTGCGCTCGGCGACGACGATCTGCGCGAATTCCTCCGGGCGCTCGAGGCGCCCCTTGAGGCGGATCGACCGTTCGTCCTGCGCGCCATTCACGCGCCCCACGGGGGAGGCGAGGTTCTGCAGCTGCAGTGCCTGCACCACCTGCGAGACCGCGATCCCCGCGCTCTGCAGCGCCTGGGGACGGATCTGCACCGTGAGTTCGCGCTCCAGCTTTCCCGGTACGCTCACCTCGGTGACGCCGGTAATCGAGCGGAGCTCGCGCGTGATCGCCGGGTCCACCAGTCGCGTCAGCTCGGCTGACGAGAGGTTCACCGACGACACCGCGAGCGACACGATCGGCCGGTCGGTGTCGCTGAACTTCTTGATGATCGGCTCCTCGAGTTCCGGCGGGAGGTCCTGCCGGATGCCGGAGATCGCGTCGCGGATGTCCTGCGTCGCTTCCTGCAGCGGCTTCTCGAACTCGAACTCCACCATTACCTGTGCAAAGCCATCCTGCGCCGTGCCCATCACGCGCTTCACACCGCTGATGGAGGAGATCGCCTCTTCGACGGGGTCGAGGATCTCGCGCTCCACCCCGTCGGGCGATGCCCCGGGGTAGATGAGGCCCACGGTCACGACCGGAGGTGCAACCTCGGGAAACTCGTCGGTCTGCAGCTTGAAGAGCGCAAACGCCCCACCAACCGCCAGCGCCAGCATGCTGACGATGGTGATGATCGGACGCTTGATCGCGAAGTCTGAAATGAACATGGGGGAAGTCCTTGCCTGATTGGTTTAGCTTTTCCGAACCGGTGCCGCGGCCTCCGAGGCCTCGCGCTTGCTGTCCGAAGGCGCGCTCACCTTCACGAGCGTCCCCGCCGAAATGCCCTGCGCCGCGCCAATGAGCAGCGTGTCACCCGCGACGACGCCCTGCACGATCTCGACGCGTTCGCTGTCCTCGTCGCGCAGCCCGATCTCGACGTCCACGCGCTCCACGCGACCGCCCTTCAGGCGCAGGACCGCCGGCCGCAGCCCGCGCGCATCCACCGCCGTCGCCGGCGCGGTCAGTCCTTCCTTCTTCTCGGCCGCCACGCGGCCTTCGGCGAAGAGTCCGCCGACCAGTCCACCGCGCTCGTTGGGAATCGACACGACGACGCGCACCTGGCCCGTGGTCGCATCCGCCTGCGGATTGATCCGCGAGATGCGACCCGTGAAGGCCTTGTCTGGATAGCCGCTGACCTTGAAAGTCACGGGCGATCCGACGCGCAACACGCCGAGCTGCGCCGCGGGCACCGAGCCCTCCAGGCGCATGCTCGACGGATCGATGATCGTGAACATCGCGCCACCCGGCTGCACCACATCGCCGGCGTTCACCTGGCGCGCGCTGATGATGCCGTTGAACGGCGCGCGCACCTGCGCGTCGTCGACCTGCTTCTGCGCGAACGTGAGGCGCGCCTTGGCATCGGCCAGCTGTGCGGCCGCCGCGTCGTGGTTCAACTTCACCGACTCGAACTCGCGGTCGGCGATGGCGCCGGCTTCCTTCAGCTTGGTAAAGCGCTCGAGTTCGCGCTGCGCCAGGTTGAGGCTCGACGTCGCCGTGGTCACGCCACCGCGCGCCGAGAGCATCTGGTCCTCGATCGTGCGGGCGTCGATGCGGGCGAGCACGGTGCCACGGGCGACGCGGCTCCCCTGGTCGACCTGCGTCGAGAGCACGGCCCCTCCGATCTCGGCCCGGAGCGTGGCTTCGCGCTCGGCGGCGAGGGTCCCGGAGATCCCGGGTCCCGACGACACCTGCTCGAGGACGACGAGGGCGATGTTCTCCGGCCCCACCGTCATGGTCACGGGGGCGGCGCTGTCCGCGTCCTTCGCGGCGGCGTTCTCGCCACCACACGCGGCGAGGGAGGCACCGAGGAGGGCGGCGCCGAGGAGGCTACGATATGGCGTGGGGGAAGTCATGGGTATCAATCCTGTTGTCCTTGAGTGCCTGTCGTCGTCGAGGCGGTCGGCGTGCCCCGCTGGCCCTGCGTTCGCGGCGCCTGCGCGCCACCCGGGGCGGCG
>JACMLI010000354.1 GCA_014379705.1 Gemmatimonadaceae bacterium | reverse complement strand
GCGTCAGTCTTTCGACCATTGCGCAATATTCCCCACTGCTGCCTCCCGTAGGAGTCTGGGCCGTTTCTCAGTCCCAATGTGGCTGGCCATCCTCTCAGACCAGCTACCCGTCATTGCCTTGGTGGGCCGTTACCCCGCCAACTAGCTGATAGGCCGCGAGCCCCTCTAGAGACGCTAAAGCTTTCCTCTCCAAGCCATGAAGCCCGAAGAGCGTATGCGGTATTACCCGGCCGTTGGGCCGGCTATCCCCCATCTCAAGGTAGGTCGCTCACGTGTTACGCACCCGTTCGCCGGTGACCCATTGCTGGGCCCCCTAGACTTGCATGTGTTAAGCACGCCGCCAGCGTTCGTCCTGAGCCAGGATCAAACTCTCCAAAAGTTTGAAATGACTCTCAATTCGTTCAACCACGTTTTACCGTGGCGTCCGAATCACTTGTTTGTACGTCAGACTTGATTCTCTCCCCGAAGCCAGTCAGGACCTCGGATCGACGAGTCCGCCTCGCACATCCATGAACGCTCAAATTTCAGTTTTCAATCAGCTTTGGTCCCGTCTCTGCGGGAGCCCAAGAACATACCCGAGTCAGTTACCCTCGTCAAGGCCTCCATTCTCAGCCCCGGATCACTTCACCACAGGGCTCCCATGGAGAACGCCAATGCTAGTCCCTTGCTCCCTCTCACGCAAGTCCAAGCACACGGATGAGTCGACTGGTGGACTAGTGGACTAGTGGCGGACGAGTGAGCGAGTGGATGAGTCCACTACGCTGCGCACCAAGCGAACCCCACCGCATCCGCTCCAACCACCGGCACCGCCTCTCTCGCATGCCTAACGAGCTCCGGTGCGCGGCTCACCCCCCCCCTAAAAAAAACTGCGGGAAGGCCACCATCGGCGACCTCCCCGCACATGCTCCGTGTAGGAATCGAACCTACAACCTAGCGATTAAGAGTCGCTTTCACTTCCAATTTAGCTAACGGAGCATATTCCAAACCCAACATACAGCCATGGTGCGCCAGGAGGGAATCGAACCCCCGACCCACAGCTTAGAAGGCTGTTGCTCTATCCATCTGAGCTACTGGCGCTTCACCCTCTGACCGATTCGCTGCCCAGAGAGCACTGTGGCGAGTCGGGGCGGCCGGATTCGAACCGGCGACCTCCTGCTCCCAAAGCAGGCGCGATACCGGGCTACGCTACGCCCCGCGAGGGAGACGGAAACGTAGTTTCGCCCTCGTGGAAGTCAACGACCCCGGCGCAGCCGATCAAGCAAGGCGCGCACCGCGCGGCCACGATGACTCACGGCGGCCTTCGCATCGCGCGAGATATCGGCGAATGTCCCCTGCAGGTCCTCCGACCAGAAATACGGATCGTACCCGAAGCCCCCGCTGCCGCGCGGGGCCTCGAGGATGCGCCCACGCGTCTCGCCCCGGGCCGTGAACTCGCGCGTCCCATCGCAGAACGCCGCGACGCACACGTAGTGCGCCGCCCGGTTCTCCCGCCCGCGCAGGGCCTCCACGAGGTACGCGTTGTTCGCCGTGTCGAGCGCGTGCCCCTCGAGATCCGCGCGCCCGCTCCATCGCTTCGAGTGCACCCCCGGCTTGCCACCGAGGGCCTCGACCACGAGCCCCGAATCGTCGGCGATGACCGGGATGCCCCTGCTGCGGGCAAAGAAATGCCGCGCCTTCGCCAGCGCGTTCTCCTCGAACGTCTCGAAGGCCTCGATGGCATCCTCGTTAGGCGACGGGGGGATGCGCGCCGCATCGAGCGTCAGCACGTCGTAGCCCGCGTCGGCAAAGAGCGGCGCGAGCTCGCGCACCTTTCCCTCGCTGCGGGTGGCGAGGATGACGGTGCTCATCCCCCCGCCCCGAGCGCGGCCGCCTGCCGCGCCAGCAACTCGCGCACGCCCTCGCCGGCGAGGTCGAGCAGTCGATCGAGCTCGGCGCGATCAAAGGAGCCGTGCTCCCCCGTCCCCTGCACCTCGATGTACTTGCCCTCGCTCGTCAACACGACGTTCATGTCCACGTCGGCGACCACGTCCTCCTCGTACTCGAGGTCGAGTCGCGGCTCACCGCCAACGACGCCCACGCTCACCGCGGCGACCCGACGACGCACCGGTGACGCGGCCAGGCGACCCGTCCTGACCATCCAGTCGAAGGCATCGACCGCGGCCACACACGCGCCCGTGATCGCGGCGGTGCGCGTTCCGCCGTCGGCCTCGAGCGCGTCACAATCGATCTTGATCGTGAACTCGCCGAAGCTGAAGTCGTCGAGCATCGCGCGGATGCTGCGCCCGATCAGGCGCTGGATCTCCTGCGTGCGTCCGCCGACCTGCGATCGCTCGCGCGCCGTGCGCGTGCGCGTGGAGCGCGGCAGCATCGAGTACTCGGCGGTGAGCCATCCCTGACCGCTCCCCTTACGCCAGCCGGGGACGCCCTGCTCCACCGAGGCGGCGCAGAGGAGCCGCGTGTGCCCGAAGCTCACGAGGCACGAGCCCTCGGCGTTGCGCACGGCGCCGCGCTCGAGGGTGACAGGGCGGAGCTGGTCCGGGCGTCTATCCTTGCGTGTCGGTGGCGGAGTGGGCACGGAGCCTGGCAATGGTGGAGGTGGTGGAATGACCGGGCGTGAGTGGCACGATGACGACTTCCCCGCCGCGGGCGCGCACTTCGGCGGCACCGACGACTGTTTCGGGTGTGTAGTCTCCCCCTTTCACGACCACGTCGGGTTGCAGCGCGACGATGAGGTCGTGCGGCGTATCCTCATCGAAGAGCGCGACGGCGTCGACCATCTCGAGGGCGGCGAGCACGTACGCGCGCTCCGCTTCGCGACGGACCGGACGCTCGGGCCCCTTGAGGCGACGCACGGATGCGTCGGTGTTGAGCCCCACCACGAGGCAGTCCCCGCAGGCCCGCGCGTGGCGGAGGACATCGACGTGCCCGGGATGCAGGAGGTCGAAGACGCCGTTGGTGAACACGACGCGTCCCGTGAGCGAGGCGCGCCACTCCACCAGCGCGCGGCGAGAGAAGACCTTGCGTGCGGGATCGAGCGGGGGACGCGTCACAACCCTTCGGTCACGGTCGGGGCAAATCGGAGCGTGCGCACGTACATGGGAAACTCGACCGACTCGTGGTACTCGGAGGAAATGGTGATGCGGTTGGCGCTGCGGCGCACGCGCACGGCGCCCGCCCCGTCCGGCAGGCCGAGCGAGTCCGCGAGGGCCAGCAAGCGCCTGCGGATGGCGTCGTCGGAGTTCTTGCTGGCGAAACGGGCCTCCTGCACCATCGCGTCGCGGAAG
>JACMLI010000353.1 GCA_014379705.1 Gemmatimonadaceae bacterium | reverse complement strand
GGGCGCCGGCGCCGGGATGCGGACGTGCACGCGGCATCCTTCCCCGGGCGCGGTCGTCACGTACAGCGTCGCCGCGTCGCCGTATCGGGCCTGCAGACGCTGGCGGACGGCGCGCAATCCGACCCCCGACCCGGTCGATGCGAGGCGCGAGTCGCTGCCAGCGCCATCGTCGGCCACTTCGAGCGCGAGCTCCTCACCCTCGTGGCGTGCGGCAATGCGTACAGTGACCGGGCGCGCAAGCGGCGCGAGGCCGTGGCGGATCGCGTTCTCCACGAGCGGCTGGAGCAGGAAGGCCAACACGGGCGCGTCGAGTGTCTCGGGGTCGACCTCCTCGACCACGCGGAGCCGATCGCCAAAGCGCATGCGCTCGAGCGCGAGGTAGTCGCGCACGAACGCCAGCTCGTCGCCCAGTGGCAACTCCTCGCGCGACTCACGGTTCACGTCGAGCACATGACGCAGGCATGCCGCCAGGCGCTCGAGGGCGACCTCCGCGTTGCGTGGCTCGGACCGGACCAGCGCCGTGATCGAGTGCAGGGTGTTGAACAGGAAGTGAGGATTGAGCTGTGCGCGCAGGGCCTGCAGCTCCGCCGTCACGCGCAAAGCCTCGGCGCGGGCCGCCCGCCGTTCCTGCTCCCGCAGCCGCGCCACCGTCTCGATCACCAGCACGACGGCCACAAGGAGCGAGTAGAGGATGAGGCCCGTGAGGAACTGCCAACGCATCGCCTCGGCGAGGAACGCGTCCCACGTCGCTCGCGGCGCCTCGAAGTAGATCTGGGCGGAGATCACCGCCGTCCACGCGGAGGAATACAGGAGCCCGATCGCCGCGTGGCGAAGGAGGACCGCCGCGAGCGACCGCCCGTGTGCGGGAACGGGCATGAGCCGCACCGCGACGAGTCCGAGCAGCGCAGCCGTGCCCACGCTCGTCAGCGCCGATAGCGAGGCGCCGAGGAGCGGCGCGCCGCTCATCTGCACGGCGACCGCGTACAGCACCACGAAGGGGAGCCATGACGCGAAGTAGACCCGGAGCGAGCGGCCGCGGAGGATCATGGGTGCCTAACGCTTGACGTTGTCGAGCGCGGGGAGGAGCACGCGCGCCACCCAGGTGTATCCCGGATCGATCGCGAGGGCCTCCTGGTACGCCTTGCGGGCGTCGTCGACCTTCTTCTCGCCGGCCAGTACCTGGCCCAGCCACGCCCACGCCTCGGCGTGTCCCCATGCCGGGGCGGGAGACACCGGATGGTGGGTGGCAAAGAGCTCGAGCGCCTTTCGCAGGTCGCGCTCTGCCTTGTCGCTTCCACCACCGAACATCTTCGGCTTGTAGATCGAGCCGATGCCACGGAGCATGAACACGCGTGGGTTTGCGGGATCGATCCGCATGGCTTCATCGAACAGGTTGTCGGCCTTGGGCCCGAGGCGCATACCACTCAACATGCCACCGATCCCGATCAACTGTCCAAGGACCGACGCCTGCAGCGCCGACGTTTCCGGCCACTTGAGGACCGCCGCGGACGCCTCGAGCACCGCGTCGGCTTCCTCGAGCACCGGCTTGAGCTCCGACTCCCTGGCCCTCGCGCCCAGCATCAGGTTTCCCTTCCGATACAGCGCGTAGCCCTTGTAGTGGAGCATCACGCCGTCCTTCGGCGTGACGGCGAGGACACGATCGGCGAGGGCCACGGCCTCGTCCAGCATGGCTGGGGAGTTCGCGGCCATCGCCTTGGCGACGAGGCTGGAAACGGAGTCAGCCCACGTCGCAGTCCCCGCGGCCTGCGCGTGCAGTGCCGGTGAGATGGCGGCCGACGCGAGGAGCAGCGATGCGATCGACAGTGAACGCATGCGACGAGGCAGTGAGGTCATGGCTATTGCCAGAGAAGTGTGGCCCCAAAATAGACGGAGCGGTTGAAGATCGAGCGAACGGGAGAGCGCTGGCTGTAGTCGTGCGAATACGTCCACGCCTGCGTGTTGTCGGCGTTCATGACGTTGGACAGGGAGACGAAGGTCACGAGGCGAACGGCCGGCGTGATCGGCTGGTAGCGGCTGAATGAGAGGTCGAGACGCTTGATGCCCGGGAATCGTTCGCTGTTCGCCGCTCCCCACATCGGGAGAAACACGTCGCGATCGGGATCGCGCTGCGCCGCGATCACTGGCGTGAACGGGCGCCCGGTGTTGGCCCGATAGGTGAGCCCGGCCCGTGCTCCGTTGCTGAAGGCTTTCTCCATGACGAGGGCACGCGACCAGGTGACGTCGAAGGGCGCCCGAACGAGTACCCCGGAGCCGGGATCCGTTCGACGTGCAACGAGGTAAGACAGGATCGTGCGCGCCGAGACACCCCACGGCAGCGTCCCCTTGAAGAAGACGTCGACGCCGCGCGAAGTCCCTCCTGCACCGTCGGTCACGCGATAGTCGCGATCCTGGAGCGCGAGGTCGCGATAGTGCTTGGCATATCCTTCCACGCGTGCCGTAACCGGGCCCTCGTCTCCCACCTGCAGGCCAAGCACCATCTGCGTGGCCCGCATCGGCGGCAAGCCCTTCCGCCCGATGCTGTCGCTGTAGAAAAGCGGGTCCGGCACCTGGTGATAGATGCCCCACGCCGCCGTCGCCACGAGGCCGTCACGCCAGCGCCACGCGGCAGAGAGGCGTGGATCGACCGTCAGGGCCGACGTGAGCGTCGAGCGATCGATGCGAACGCCGGGGACGAGCTTGAGGCGGGAGCCGGGCTGGATGTCCGCTTCGACAAACGCTCCGAAGCGCGTACCGGGGGCGTCGAGCGAAAAGAGCGTGGTGCGGCTGCCCGGGCTCCGGTCACCGGCCGTTGCCGGGAGCGAGCCGCCAATGGATGACTGCACCCGTTCGACCTCCCCGCCCGCGCGCAGCACCGAGCCGGGCCGCATCTCCCACGACGCCTGCGCGAAGCCCTGACGCTGCGCCTGGTCTGCGGCCAGGCGAAAGGCGCCAAAATCCTCGCGTCGCTCGAGCGTTCCGCGACTGAAGCTCGTGAGCAGTGACACCGCGCCCACGACGTCCTTCCACGTGACCACCGCAAGCCCCGACTGCACGTCGCTATTGAAAGTGCCGGCGTAGGCGGGATCGTCCACCGGCACGCCGACCAGGTTCGATTGGTCGAGCAGGAACGCCTTCACCTCGCCAGCCACGCCGTACGTGAGCGTCGCACTGGCACTGGCATCGTGCCCGTTCGGCGAGGGAGAGAAGCCCCGCGGGTTGCTGTTCACCTTGAAGAAGGGATCGAGGTCGGTGCGATTGCCGGCAACACGGAGCGTCAATGTCCGCGTGGGACGCACGGCGCCGTCGATCGAGAGGGCCGCGAGACCCGCGCTCACCGAGGCAGCCGGCCGTGCCGCAGCCCCACGCGTCCGAAGCCCCACGACCCCCGATAGCGCGTTGCCATAGCGGGCACCGAATCCGCCTGACGAGAAGAAAATGCCGTCGAGCTGGAAAGGGTCGACCGTCCCGACGAACGTGCCCGACGGTGTGAGCAGCTGCGCGGGATTGAGCAGCGGCGCCTCGTTCATGAAGACCCGCGTTTCCGTGTAGTCGCCGCCGCGCACGAAGAGCGCCGTGCCATCGTCGACAGCCTGGACGCCCGGCAGGAGCTGGATCGCGCGGTTCACGTCAGCCGCCGTTCCGGGCGTCGTGACCACCTCGAGCGGTGTCAGCGTGGCCCCGCGCTCCTCGCCGGCCGTGTACGCGCCCGCTTGCACGGTGATCGCGGCGAGCGACGTGGCCGCAGGTTCGAGCACGAGGCTGAGGACTTCTGCATCCCCGGCCCTCACTTCCCGCCGGATTTCGGAGAATCCAAGTCGCTTGACGAGGACCGTGAATGGTCGCTTCACGGTGATCCTGAAATCGAATCGCCCGGCCGTGTCGGTGAGTGCCCCCTCCAACGTCTCGATCACGAAGACGTTTGCGCCGCTGACCGCGATTCCCTGGGGCGTTCGCACCGTCCCACGCAGCGAGGAGACCTCCTGGCTCCAAAGGGCGACCGGCACGCAAACCACGCCGGCAAGCGCATGTGACAGGGAACGAGCAAGTCGATTCATGGACTCAGGTTACGAGCCCCCCGGCCCCCGGTGTCAGCCATTCGGTGAACGGTCGATCCACTCGGCGAACGGTCGAGACTAGCGCGCTATTGAGAATACACTATCATTAGCGCATGGAACGTCGCACCCGTCAGCGCTCAGCCATTCAGGAAGCGCTCTCGTCCGCCGAGCGGCCGCTCACCCCTGCCGAAGTGCTCGAGATGGCACAGGCCAAGGTGCCAAACCTTGGCCTCGCCACCGTGTATCGCGCCCTTCGAAGCATGATCGAAGAGGGCAGTGCGCACCTCGTGGACATCCCCGGCACCCCTCCGCGCTACGAGAGCTCGCACCTCGGACACCACCATCACTTCCACTGTCGCACCTGCCTGCAGGTGTTCGAGGTGGACGGTTGCCCGGGCAACCTCGCGCGACTCGCTCCGCCAGGCTTCGTGCTCGACGGCCATGAAGTCGTGCTCTATGGCCGGTGCACGCGATGCGCCGCCGCCTGAACCGTCGCATGTCGTGATCACCTGGTCTGCGAGCCTCACCGCGGTCGCACTCGTCTCCGCCATTCCACTGGCAGTGATGCTGCTGGTGTCGTGGCCGGCGACGGGCCTGCAGCGCGTGATTCCGAAGCTCGTCCCCGTTGCCGCCGGTGCGCTCCTCGGTGCGGCCGTGTTTCACCTCCTTCCCGAGGCACTCAGCGCCGGCGACAACATGGCGCGCGTGATGGCGACGTTGGTGCTGGGGATGGGCGTGTTCTACCTCGTGGATCGGCTTGCGCACCGTCACGAACGCCCCGAGTTCTCCGCCGAGCGCGCGACCGACGCCGAGGCCCTTCGCAGTGCGCGCGGGCTGGTCCCGCTGGCGATGGCGGGAGATGCACTGCACAACGTGATCGACGGCATGCTCATCGCCGCGGCGTTCATCAACGATGCGTCCCTCGGGCTGCTCACCGGCGCCGCCATCGCGCTGCACGAACTCCCGCGTGAACTGGGGACGTTCGCGCTCCTGGTGCGCAGCGGCATGAGCGTGCGTCGGGCGCTCGCGTTCAATGCGCTCACGGCGGCCGGGGCGATCGCCGGCGCCGTCGCGACGCTCGCCCTGGGCACGCGTGTCTCGGGCGTAGGCACGGCGCTGATTCCGTTTGCCGCCGGGAACTTCCTCTACCTTGCCGCAGCGATCGCGATGGCCGAGTACCGCGTCACGACACACCGCGGCGAGGGGCTGCCCAAGGTCGGGCTCGCACTCCTCGGGCTGCTGGTCACGGCGGCCACCCTGAGACACTAACTGTCACGGGCAGCCTCCGTCCCCTGTTGCGCTAGCCGCGCGGAGGGGCGGTGATGGTGCCGCTCGAGACCTCGACGTCGGCGCGACGATTGCGACGATAGCACGAATCGTCGGCCGAGTCCGTGCAGGCGGGGCGCTCTTCGCCCATGGAAACGACGCCGATGCGCGAGTCGGAGAGGCCGCGGTCGGTGAGGTACCGCTTCACCGTCGCCGCGCGCCGCTGGCCGAGCGCGAGGTTGTACTCGTCGGAGCCACGCTCATCGGCGTGTCCCGTGAGGCGAATGCCAACGCCGGGATTCGCGACGAGCACTGCGAGCTTGCGGTCGAGCTGTGCCTGCGCGTCGCTGCTCAGGGCGTCCTGGTCGTACTCGAAGTAGATCGCACCGGTCAGAGTAGCCATGGCGGCCGCGATGGCCGAGGCGTTCCCATCATTGGTTGCGGCCGGGGCGCTCGTGCTCGGCGCAGGTGCTGGCGTACTGGGCGCCGGATTGGATGTGACCGGCACCGGGGTGGGCACCACGGCCGGTTTCGGCTTGCTGCACGCGGCGGCGAGCAGGGCAGAACCAATGACGAGGCTGAAGACGCGTCGCGGAGTCGGCATGGCGAAATCGGAAAGGGATGGGGGGAACCCGATACGTCCGGCCTAACGGTAAGGCGGCGAGCGGTCACCCGTAAGTGCAGGCGAGACATTCATCTACGCCTTCGGCCCCCCTCGGTTCAGATGAGGGACGTCCCATGGCGGCCGCCGGTCACTGCAGGTCGAGGATTCGCGGTGCAGCGAGGGACCAATCGATCGCGCACCCGCTCGCCCTCCCGGGGTAGCAGCTTGGCGGCGAAGCGCGCCGCGCCCTAGTTTCGACGCCGTTACCTCACCGATCACTTCCCCCCGAGTCTGCAATGCTGCCCTCGCTTCGAACCGTGTCGCGTGCCGCCCTCGGCGCTCTCCTGATTGCTGGCGCTGGTGCCTGGATCGCCCCGACCGTGCGAGCCGAAGCGCGCTTTCACCTCCGCCTGGTGAAGTCCGAGCCGACCAAGGGCGACACCGTGGCCTCGCCAAAGGTGCTGCGCCTGTGGTTTTCCGAGCGGGCGACGCTCGCCGTAACGTCGGTCAAGCTCAAGGGCGCCGACGGCAAGGACGTGGAACTGGCCAAGCCGACGTTCACTGGTGACACGAAGCAACCGGTGGAAGCGGCGGTGACGGGCGCCCTTGGCGCAGGCGTGTACTCCCTGTCGTACAAGACGGCCTCGAAGGACATGCATCCCATCACCGGGGAGTTCACCTTCGTCGTTCGTTAGGCGCGGGTGATCGACGCCTTTACCGGGGCCCCGGCGTCCGCCCTGCTGCGGTGGGTCGCGTTCGTCGCGGCGTCGGTGACGTGTGGCGTGACCGCGTGCCACCTCCTGCTCCGCGGCAGCCTCGGCCCGGCACACCAGCGCCCCGTGGCAGCAATGGTCGGCCTCGCTGCGTGGACCGTGCTGCTCAGCGCCGTTGGCCGCATGGCGCAGCAGGCCCTGTCCTTCGCCGGCGCGCCGAGCGAGGCCTGGTCGATGGTGGGCGTCCTGCTGACAACACCATGGGGGTGGGCGTGGAGTGCGCAGTGCATTGCCGCTGCGCTGCTGGTGCTGCAGCCCGCATGGCTCGCCGCGCCCCCGCTCGGGATCGCACGCACGGCGTGGCAGGTCGTACTCACTGGAGCCATCGTGATTGCCCCGGCCTTCCAGGGGCATGCGATCGGCGCGCCCCAGCTCGCGGGTCTGGCGGTGTTCGCCGACATCCTGCACCTCATGGCGGGCGGCCTGTGGATCGGTACGCTCTTCGTGATCATGGTCGCCCTGGTGCCCGGGCGCGATGGTGCGGGGGTCGCCCGGTTGATCACGGCGTTTACCCCATGGGCCCTCACCAGCGCCGCCACGTTAGGCGCAACCGGGACGTTTGCCTCGTGGCTGCACGTACAGGAACTCCCGTTCCTGTGGGCATCCACCTATGGCCGGATGGTGCTGTTGAAGGTGGCGCTCGTGGCGGTGGTGGCGGTCATCGGCGCGGTCAACTGGCGGCGCCTCTCCCCGCG
>JACMLI010000352.1 GCA_014379705.1 Gemmatimonadaceae bacterium | reverse complement strand
ATGCCCGGGCCGCCGCCGCCGTGCGGGATGCAGAAGGTCTTGTGCAGGTTGAGGTGGCACACATCCGCGCCGATGTCGCCCGGACGACAGAGTCCCACCATCGCGTTCATGTTCGCGCCGTCCATGTACACCTGGCCCCCATGGGCGTGCACTATCTCACAGACCGTACGGATGCCCTCCTCGAACACGCCGTGCGTCGACGGATACGTCACCATGAGCGCCGCCAGGTTGGCCGAATGCTGCTCGGCCTTGGCCTTCAGGTCGACGAGGTCAATGTCGCCGTTGGTCGTGCTCTTCACGACGACGACCTTCATGCTCGCCATCGCCGCACTCGCCGGGTTCGTCCCGTGCGCCGACTGCGGAATGAGGCACACGTCGCGATGCGTGTCGCCGCGGGCTTCGTGGTACTTGCGGATCACGAGCAACCCGGCGTATTCGCCCTGCGATCCCGCGTTAGGCTGCAGCGACACGGCGGCGAAGCCGGTGATCTCGGCGAGGTCGGCCTCGAGCGTGCGGAAGAGCTCCGCATATCCGGAGATCTGTGAGCTCGGAGCAAACGGATGCATCCGGCCGTGCGTGGGCCACGTGACCGGGAACATCTCGGCGGTCGCGTTGAGCTTCATCGTGCACGAGCCCAGCGGGATCATCGAGTGGCAGAGCGACAAGTCGCGCGACTCGAGGCGGCGGATGTAGCGCAGCATCTCGTGCTCGGCGTGGTACCGCGAGAAGACGGGGTGCGTGAGGAACGCGCTGGTTCGGGCAAAGCGCTCGTCGAAGCGCGGGTCGATGTCGCTCGAGAGCTGTTCGAGGGGAAATGGCAGGGCTGCCCCGCCATTCAGCGCCACGAGGATATCGTGGAGGTCGGTGATCGTGACCGTCTCGTCGAGCGCAATCGCGATCGACGTGTCGTCGAGCACGCGCAGGTTGATGCGCTTTGCATCGGCGGCCGCGACCACGGAGGCCGCGGTTCGCCCTTGCAGCTGAACGCGCACGGTGTCGAAGAACACGTCGTGGGCCACGGCGTGCCCGAGCTTCTCGACCCCCGCGGCAAGCAGCGTTGCATGCCGATGGACGCGGCGGGCGATGCGCGTGAGTCCCTCGGGCCCGTGCCACACGGCGTACATCCCCGCGATCACTGCCAGGAGGACCTGCGCCGTGCAGATGTTGCTCGTCGCTTTCTCGCGCCGGATGTGCTGCTCCCGCGTGCCGAGGGCCATGCGGAGCGCCATGTGACCCTGCGCGTCGCGTGACACGCCGATCAGGCGGCCCGGCATCAGGCGCTTGAACTCGTCCTTCGTCGCGAAGAACGCGGCGTGGGGACCACCAAAGCCCATCGGGACGCCAAAGCGCTGCGTGTTCCCAACCGCGACATCGGCGCCCCACTCGCCCGGCGGGGCGAGCAGCGTCAGCGCAAGCAGGTCCGTAGCCACGATGACGAGCGCGTCATCCGCGTGGGCGCGATCGCTCGCCGCGCGATAGTCCTCCACGGCGCCATCGGTCGCCGGGTACTGCATCACCACCGCGAAGACTTCCGGGCCGAACGACGCCGTGCGTGCGTCGCCCAGCACCACGGTGAGCCCCGACGCCCAGGCGCGCGTCTTGATGATGTCGATCGTTTGGGGGTGGCACCCCGCGTCGACGAAGATCGTCTCCTTCCCTTCCTTCCCCTTCACGCCATACGCGAGGTGCATCGCCTCGGCGGCCGCCGTGCCTTCATCGAGCATGGAGGCGTTCGAGATCTCCATCCCCGTCAGGTCCATCACCATCGTCTGGTAGTTCAGCAGCGCCTCGAGCCGCCCCTGCGCGATCTCGGCCTGGTACGGCGTGTACGCCGTGTACCAGCCCGGGTTCTCCAGGATGTTCCGCTGGATGACCGGGGGCACGAGCGTGTCATGGTATCCGAGGCCGAGGTACGACCGGTAGACGTGGTTCCGGCTCGCCATCTCCTGCAGCTCGCCCAGCACCTCGTGCTCGGTGCGCGCGGGTCCCGTGTTCAGCGTGCGACGGAAGCGGATGCCGTCGGGCACGGTGGCGTCGATGAACTCGTCAAGGGTCTTGTAGCCGAGTGCCTCGAGCATGGCGTCGACGTCGGCCATGGACGTGCTGATGTGGCGACGGACGAAGGTGTCGGACTCGGTGAGATAATGGCGAAGGTCAGGCATGCTGAACGGGGGCTCTCGATCAGGGGACCGTATGGACTTCGGGGGGCAGGCGTTCCGCCGCACGGAAGTTATGCGGTGAACATGGCTGCCGCGATGTTCTATTCCCCTGCGGGTTGACGGGGTCATCGTCGCTCCGGCGAAGGCGGCCCCGCGTCTTTTCGGGGGCAGTCGGAGACGACACTGGGCACGCTGCCTTCGCAGGTGCGACGACGGTGGGTGCACGCTGCCTTCGCAGGTGCGACGACGGTGGGTGCACGCTGCCTTCGCAGGTGCGACGACGGTGGGGTGCACGCTGCCTTCGCGGGTGCGACGACGGCGCGGGATTCACGCTACCTTCCCGCGATGCGCTGGGCCTTCCTCCACACGCCGCCCTTGCCCGGTGCGGCGAACATGGCCATCGACGAATGGCTGCTCGCGCGCGCGCGCCGGAACGGGGTGGGCACCGTACGCGTGTACAGCTGGGCCGGGCCCACCGCCTCGTTCGGGCGCCACCAGTCGGCGAGGCGCGGTTTCGACCCCGAACGCGCGCGCGCGCACGGCATCGGGGTGGTGAGACGGCTGACAGGCGGGCGCGCGGTCCTCCATCATCGGGAAATCACCTACGCGATCGCAGCGCCGATAACCCCCGGACGAGACCTCGGGGCCGATTACGCGACCGTCAATACCCTCCTGCTGTCGGCGCTCCGCACGATCGGCGTGGACGCCCGCATCGTGCCCGAGGGACGCCGGCTCCCTCCCCCCGGCAGCGCACCATGTTTCGAGCTTCCCGCCCCGGGAGAACTCGTCGTCGATGGACGCAAGCTCGTCGGAAGCGCGCAGTATCGCGAAGGCGCCGCGTGGCTGCAGCATGGCTCCATCCTCGTGCACGACGACCAGCCGCTCCTGCGTGATATTGCCATCGGCGACGTGCCCGTGACCGACGCCGCAACGCTGACGGCTATCCTCGGGCGCGAGGTGAGCGCCGCGGAGTTCGCGGCCGTCCTGCGCCGCGCGGTCGAGGCAGCATGGGACGCGGCCCTCACCGACCTTGCGCCCGACGTGGTGCGCACCGAGGCCGCGCCCCTCGAGGCCACCTACGACGACGACGCGTGGACCTGGCGTCGCTGAGCAGGCTCGCTCGTCAGGCATTCCCCGCGTACACTTAGCACGACATGATGGCGTTCCTGCTGCGACGGATCCTGCTCGGCGTCGCCACGGTGTTTGCGGTGACGACGGTGACGTTCGTCCTCGTGCGTGCCGCGCCCGGGGAACCGTACGCGTTCCTGCTCAACGACGCGCGCCTCACTCCGGAGCAGGTCGCCGCGTTTCGCGCCCGCTACGGCCTCGACCAGCCACTCCCCGTGCAGTACGCCAGGTACATCGGGCGCGTGATGCGGGGCGACCTGGGCCAGTCGTTCGTGGAGCGTCGGCCCGTGGTGACGGTGCTACGCGAGCGCCTCCCGCGGACGCTCCTCCTCATGGGCACCGCCATCGTCACCGGGTTCGCGTTAGGCGTGGGGGTCGGGGCCTGGCAGGCAAGCCGTGCCGGCTCGCGGCGGGAGCGCGCGGTCGGCTCGCTCACTGTCGCCCTCAACGCGATCCCCGACTTCTGGATCGCCATCGCCCTGCTCCTGCTCTTCGGCCTGAAGTTGCACTGGCTTCCCATCACCGGCATGGTCGACCCGACCATGCACGATTTCCTCTCCCCGGCGGGGAAGGCGTGGGACGTGCTGCGCCACCTCATCCTTCCGGCGGCCTCGCTGGTCCTCATCGTGGCCGCGGTCGTCGCGCGCTTCCAACGCAACGCCGTCCTCGAGGTCCTCCCCGAGGACTTCGTGCGCACCGCCCGCGCCAAGGGCGTCCCGCGGCAGGGCGTGGTCTTCCGCCACGCGCTGCGGAATGCGTTGCTGCCGACGATCACGCTCTTCGGACTCATCCTGCCTGCGCTCGTGGGCGGTGCGGTGTTCGTGGAACGTATCTACGCCTGGCCCGGAATCGGCACGCTCGCCGTCTCGTCAATCAGCAATCGCGACTATGAGGTGGTCCTCGGCGTCACCCTGATCGCAAGTACCGTGGTCGTCATCGCCGGTATCATGGCGGACCTTGCGTACGCCGCCGCGGATCCGCGAACGCGACATGGCTGACACGCCCGCCGTTGCCAACCTCGCGATCGCGCCTCCAGCGACTGTGGTCGCCGAGACGGTCGGCACGACGCGCGACTATTGGCGAGCCATCTGGGGCAACACGGGGGGGAAGGTGGCGATCGCGTTCCTCTCCCTGCTCATTCTCCTCGCGCTCCTTGCCTCGGTCATCGCGGCGCACAGTCCATCGGAACTGCTTGGACCTGAGCTCACGTCGCGGCCACCATCGTGGGCGTATCCTTTCGGCACCGATGTCCTCAGTCGCGACGTGCTCACGCGCATGCTCTACGGCACGCGCATTTCCCTGCGCATCGCACTCCTCGCCGCCACGCTCTCCGGCGTCGTGGGGCTGCTCTGGGGCGCCACCGCCGGCTACCTGGGCGGAGCCATCGACGCGCTGCTCATGCGCAGCGTCGACATGTTCCTCGCCATCCCGCGCGTGCTGCTCGTCCTCACGGTCGTTTCCCTCTGGCCCGACCTCTCGCCGGACGGGCTCGTGCTCGTGCTCGGGTTGACCGGATGGTTCGGCGTCAGCCGCCTCGCCCGCGCGCAGGCGCTCGGCATCCGGCATCGTGAGTTCGTCAGCGCAGCGCACGCGCTCGGCGTGTCGCGATACCGTGTGCTCGTCAGGCATGTCGTGCCGCACGCGCTCGGCCCGGTGCTGGTGGCGACGACGATTGGCGTCGGACACGTGCTCGTGCTCGAGGCGGGACTCTCGTTTCTCGGGCTCGGGGTGCGTCCACCCACACCCACATGGGGGAGCATCATCGCTGATGGCAGCGAGTCGTACCAGGTCACGTGGTGGCTTACGGTGTTTCCGGGCATGGCCCTGATCGGTACCTCCCTCGCCGTGAACGCAATCGCGCACCGCTTGCGCGTGGTGATCCATCCGCGCCAGCTTCCCGGCCGATGACCGCTCCTACGGCTCCGTCCCCCCTTCTGCGCGTCGAGCACCTCCGGACGTACTTCCACACGCGTAGCGGCATCGCGCGCGCCGTGGACGACGTCTCCTTCGACGTGTACCCGGGGGAGACGATCGGTGTCGTGGGAGAATCCGGGAGCGGCAAGTCGGTGACCGCGCTCTCGCTGCTGCGCCTCATCGACCCACCGGGGCGCATCGAGGCTGGCAGTCGCATCATCTTCGAGGGACGCGACCTCCTGACGGCCCCGGAAGAGGACGTGCGCCGGATCCGCGGCAACCGCATCTCGATGGTGTTCCAGGAGCCGATGACGGCGCTCAACCCGGTGTTCACCGTCGGCGACCAGGTGGCCGAGGTGGCGCGGGTGCACGACCGCGCGTCGCGCAAGGCCGCGTGGGAACGCGCGGTCGAGATGCTTTCCCTTGTTGGGATTCCCTCGCCGCGCGAGCGGGCGTTGCAGTATCCGCACGAGATGTCAGGGGGCATGCGCCAGCGCGTGCTCATCGCGATGGCCCTCGTCATGCGCCCCGCGCTGTTGATCGCCGACGAACCCACCACCGCGCTCGACGTCACGATCCAGGCGCAGATCCTCGAGCTCCTCGCCGACCTGCAGCAGAAGTTCGGCACGGCGATCGTGCTCATCACGCACGACCTGGGCGTGGTGGCGGAAGTCGCGTCGCGTGCCCTCGTGATGTATGGCGGCCAGGTGGTCGAGCGCGCCCCTGTGCGCGAGCTCTTCGCCAATCCGAAGCACCCGTACACACAGGGGTTGCTGCGCGCGATGCCCCGCGTGGGCCAGGGGCTCGATCGCCTGGTGACGATCCCGGGTACCGTGCCAGCGCCAACCGCGTGGCCCACGGGCTGCCGCTTTCGCGATCGTTGCCCCCTGGCCTTCGATCGGTGCGCAACCGAGGCGCCCATGCTCCCCGACGGCGCGCACGGCGCGCGCTGTCACCTCGCGGAGGCCGGCACGCCCGTGGCCTTCGCCGATCGAGCATGACCGTACCGCCATCGGCCCGGGGGGCGACCCCGCTGCTTTCGGTGCGCAACCTGGCGACGCACTTCCCGGTGCGGACCGGGCTCTTTGGTCGTCCGAAGGCGGTCGTTCGCGCCGTCGACGGCGTGTCACTCGACGTGTACCCCGGCGAAACGTTAGGCATCGTCGGGGAGTCCGGCTGCGGCAAGACGACGCTTGGCCGGTCCATCCTTCGACTGATCGAGCCAACCGCAGGGACGATCGAGTTCGACGGCGTCGACTTCCGGGCCCTGCGCGGGGCCGCGTTGCGGGGCATGCGACGCCACCTGCAGATCATCTTCCAGGACCCCTTCTCGTCGCTCAACCCGCGCCTCACGGTGGGTACGACGATCAAGGAAGGGCTCCTCGTGCACCGCATCGCCGAGGGCGCCGCCGCGGACGCCCGCGTCGCGAAGCTGCTCGACGAAGTGGGCATGCAGCCGGCGTACGCATCGCGCTACCCGCACGAGTTTTCGGGGGGGCAGCGCCAGCGCATCGGCATCGCGCGCGCCCTCGCCGTCGAGCCCAAGTTGATCGTCTGCGACGAACCCGTGTCGGCGCTCGATGTGTCGGTGCAGGCACAGGTCATCAACCTGCTCAAAGACCTGCAGAAGAGCCGGGGGCTCGCCTACCTCTTCATTGCCCACGACCTCTCGGTCGTGGAGCACATGGCGGATCGCGTGGCGGTGATGTACCTCGGGCGCGTAATGGAGCTGGCGAGTGCCGGCGACTTGTATCGCGAGCCCCTCATGCCGTACACGCAGGCGCTGCCCTCCGCCGTGCCGACGCCCGACCCGGAACGCAAGCGGATGCGCATCGTGCTGAGCGGCGATCCGCCCTCGCCCGCGAATCCGCCGAGTGGTTGCGTCTTTCATCCGCGATGTCACCATCCGGCGCGCGATGCGAGCTGCAGCGTGATCGCTCCCCCGCTCGAGGAAAAGGCCGCGCAGCACTGGTGCGCCTGCTTCAAGCAGCCCCCCACCGTGGTTCCGTGGGACGCACAGAAAGGCGCCGGAGGGACTCACCCTCCGGAACGACACCTTCCCGTCCAGGCCCTCCACCAACGCGGCTGAACGGGTGAAGGCGCCCTCGGCTGTCAGGCCAAAGGGTTCCTTCGTCCCTCCGTCGCTCCCGCCGACCGCCGATGCCCACCGTTGACAGCCGTTCGACCGCCGATCCGGCGCTCGCCCCGTACACGCAGGATCGTCGCTTCTTCGGGCACCCGCGCGGGCTCTCCACGTTGTTCTTCACGGAGATGTGGGAGCGCTTCTCGTACTACGGTATCCGTCCGCTCCTCGTGCTGTACATGACCGCCGCGATCTCCAGCGGTGGATTCGGCTTCGAGCGGTCCCAGGCCACGTCGATCGTCGGGATCTATGCGGCGTCGGTGTACCTCGCGTCGCTCCCGGGCGGCTGGGTCGCGGATCGCTGGCTCGGATTGCAACGCGCGGTTTGGTACGGCGGCGTTTTCATCGCCCTCGGGCACCTCGCCATCGCCCTCTCGATCGTCTTCGCCCAGAGCGCGTTCTTCGTCGGGCTCGTCCTGATCGTCATCGGCACCGGCCTGCTCAAGGGAAACGTGGCCGCGATCGTCGGGGGCCTGTACCCGGCGGGCGGTGCGCGCCTGGACGCCGGATTCTCGATCTTCTACATGGGCATCAACTCGGGTGCCCTGATCGCCCCGATCATCACCGGGTTCCTCGGTGAGCGCGTGGGCTGGCATTTCGGCTTTGGAGCGGCCGGCATGGCAATGCTCATCGGCCTCGCCGT